>CANGGC010000268.1 GCA_947453125.1 Planctomycetaceae bacterium
ATCTCCCCGCGCTTGCCGATGTCGTGCTGCGGCTCGGCAGTCTTTTCGAGCAACTCGGGGTTCCCTACGCCATCGGCGGAGCCGTCGCCGTGAGTTTCTGGGGCGTGCCCCGCACGACCCAAGACGCCGATTGCCTGGTGGCCGTTCCTGCGGTCACCTACCAGCGGCTGGCCGATGCCCTGAACGCCGCAGGCTTCGTGATCGACCGGGCTTTGGCCCCTCAACCGGTGACGGTCGAAGCTCTGCTCCAGCAGGTCCGCGACGACCAATACATGACGCTTGTCTGCCGGGCGACGAGCGTGGAACTGTTCGTACCGGTCGTGCCGCTGCAGCACTCCATTCTGAAGCGAGCCGTTGGGCGGTCTTTCCACGGTCATACGATCCGCGTGACGACGCCAGAGGATCTGATTCTGTTGAAGATGGCTTTTCACCGTCACAAGGACCTGCAAGACATCAAGGGACTCCTGCACGTCCAGAAGGGGCTGCTCGACTTAGCCTATCTGCGTCATTGGAGCGCCCGGATGCTGGAGGAATCCTCCGCTCGCGAACTCGACGAGTTGATCGCCACCTACGAAGCAGACCGCCCGGTCTAATTGACGAGCGTGCCAGGGGACGACTTCAACACCCGGCACCGGCGGGAAGGCGATCGACGAGGCGAGTTTCGCCAGGGCTCAGCGGGCTGCGCTACGCCGGCCCGGTCACTCCGTCGGCTTTGAGTCGGTGAGCTCGCGGAGGCGTGCGGCCTCGGCCCCGCCGATCGTGAGGGGCTCGGCTCCGCTGATGGGGTATGATCGGGGAACCATGCCGACAGTCCCCTCCTCACTCCGGGTGCTGGTGATCGAGGATGACGCGGCGTCGCGGCAGGCGATTGCCGAGGCGCTCCGCGAATCGCGGCACACCGTCTTTGAGGCGGCCGACGGGCATGCAGGCCTGGCGATCGCCCTGAAGGAGCCGCTCGACGCGGTCGTGCTCGACTTGAAGCTGCCGCGGATGGATGGCATCCAGCTGCTCTCGAAATTGCGCGAGGCGAAGCAGGTGCCCGTGATCGTCGTCTCGGCCCGACGGACGACCGACGACCGGGTCGAGGCCCTCGAGCTCGGCGCCGACGACTATCTCACCAAGCCCTTCGCCATCCGCGAGCTCCTCGCCCGGCTCCGGGCCGTTGTCCGACGGAGCTTGCCCGACACGGCAGCGGAAGTCGCGATCGGCGACATCGTCATCGACTTCAACGCCATGGCCGTCTCGCGGGCCGGGGAACGGATCCCGCTGACGGCGACGGAGTTTGCGATCCTCGCCCCCCTTGCCCGTCACCGCGGCGAGGTGGTGCCCCGCGACGTCCTCGAGGCGGCGATCCGCCAGGAGGGGAGCGCGCATGTCAGCAACGTCGTCGACGTCCTCATCCTCCGGCTGCGGCGGAAGCTCGGCCGCGATCTGATCACGACGCGCCGCGGCCAGGGCTTCCTCATCGAATGGCAGGACGGCCGTGGTTAGCAGCGTGCTGCGATCGCTCCGCTGGCGGGCGACGATCTCGATGGCCCTGTTTCTCATCGCGATCGCCATCGCGATCCGCTCCGTAAATTACGAGGTGACGCGGGAGATCCTCATCCGCGACATCGACACGCAGCTGTGGACTAGGCTCGGCGCGCTCGAGACCCGACAGCAGTTCGCTCCGGAGACACTTCTCGGGCCCGATCTCACCCTCCCGGAGCTCGCCCTCCCCGACGTCCGCGCGGCGAGCGACCTGCAGCCCTCCGTCGCGATGCGACTGCTGATCCCGTCGGCAGTCAGCGGTCGGCCCTTCCCCTGGTTTGCGGGCGTTTGGCGGGTGGATGGCGCGCTCCTGGGGGCGCTGCGGCTCCCCGAAGAAGTCTTGCAGCAGGCGCCGTGGCGCGACGCTTTGGAACACATCCGGACTACGGCCGACGGCAAAGCCCGCTTGGCCACCTGCCGGGGGAGCGACGGGACGGTGCTGCTCGTCGGCACGCCCCTGGAGCCACTCGCGCAGGCGATGCGGGAGGTGCTTTGGTTCTACGTGTGGACAGTCGCCCTGGCGATCCCGCCGATGGCGCTTGCGATGTGGTGGATCCTGTCGCGGATGATGATGCCACTGGCGCGCATCTCCCGCACCGCGGCAACGATCGCGGCGGGAGACTTCGCAGCGCGGATCGACCTGACCGAGGCCGACTCGGAGCTCGTCGGCATGGCCACCACCCTCAATGCCATGCTCGACAGGCTCGAGGCGATCCGGATCTCTCAGGCCCGGTTCAACGCCGACGTGGCCCATGAGATCCTCAATCCGATCCACGGCATCCTCCTCCAGGCCGACCTCTCGCAGCAGCGGCCGCGAACGACCGACGAGCTCGCGCGCACCGTCGAACACTGCCGCACGCTCGCCCTGCGGATCCAGAAGCTCTCAGAAGCCCTCCTGGCGCTCTCGAAGGCAGAGTCGGCGGCGGACGGTCCGCTTGCCAGACTCGACCTCGAGCCGATCGTCGAGGAGGCCGCTACGCAGGTCGAGAGCCTGGCCCAGGCGCGGCAGGTGACGATTGAGGTCGATTCCCAAAGCGCCCTCGTCGTCGGCAACGCCGACTTGCTCCATCAGGTGTTTGTGAATCTGCTCGCCAATGGAATTGAATACAGCCCGGTTGGCGGGCGAGTCGAGATCGTCATGGCGCGGGCCGGCGGACGCGTCGTGGTGCGCGTGACCGACCATGGGGAGGGAATCCCTGCAGACCGGGCCGAGCAAGTCTTCGAGCGATTCTTCCGCGAGAACTCATCGCGCGTGACGGCGACCGGCGGCCATGGTCTCGGCTTGGCCATCTGCCGGAGCATCATGCGTGGCCACGGTGGGGATGTGATCTGGCACCCCACCCCCGGCGGCGGCGCGACGTTCGAGGTGCAGTTTCCCGGGGCAAAAGTCACCGCCGACGGGAGCCATGTGAACGGGCCGTGAACGTTCCATGAACAGCGCATGAATCCGGGAAATGTCCAGCGGCGGCTTGTTCACCGCGGCCCGCCCGCTGTCCGCCGATCCGCGCTCGGCTGATCACGAAGCGCTCGATACGCCTGCGATTTCTTGCCTGCCGAGCCGCAGAGCTCAAGAATGCGACGCGGAGCAGGGGGGGTTCGAAAGCACGCTCCGCGTCGGTCCTTCAGGGGCAGACCGACACCGCAGACGCGATGCATCGATCCCGGCTTTTCTTCTCTTCCTGCCGCACGTGAACACGGCCGAGGCGCGGGGCACCCATGTCCTGACGCAGTCGCCACCCGCCACGTGGGGCCCTCTTCCACCTCCGCCCACAAGGTGCTCCATGAACCCGCGCCATCATGTCCAGAATCTCGGCCGCCGCCTGACCCGGGCTCTCTTCGCCGATCGCACCCCCCCCAAGCCCCGTCGGCGGCACCGCGACCGGCCGACGCTCGCCTCCTTCGATCAGCTCGAGCAACGGCTCGCCTTCTCCGTCGGCTACGCCACCGCCAATGACTGGGGTTCGGGGCTCCAAGGGGAGCTGACGCAGACCAATGACACCAAGGCGACGCTCACCGACTGGCAGCTCTCCTTCAACTACAGCCGCGCGATCAACAGTATCTGGAACGCCCAGATCGTCAGTCACTCAGGCTCCCAGTACGTCATCAAGGGGCTCGACTGGGATCGCACGCTCGCCGTCGGCGCGGCGCAGGGCGTCGGCTTCACCGCCGGGGCCGGCACCGACGCGCCTTCCGGCTTCGTCCTCACAGCCACCACTGCCACGACGCTCCCCACGGGACCGACCACCGGAACCACCACCGGATCGACCGGCACTGGCACGGTGCCATTGCTCCCCAGTCTCAGCGTCGGCGACGTCTCCGTCACCGAGGGCAATCCGCAGGCGGCCGTGGCCTCGGGCTACCTCCACACCTCCGGCAACCAGATCCTCGACGCCAACAACAACCCGGTGCGGATCGCCGGCGTGAACTGGTTTGGATTTGAGACGACGAACTTCGCCCCCCACGGCCTCTGGACCCGCGGCTACCAGGAGATGATGGATCAGATGAAGTCGCTCGGCTTCAACACGATCCGCCTGCCGTATTGCGACCAGCTCTTCGACGCTGGCAGCAAGCCCAACAGCATCGACTTTTTCAAGAATCCCGATCTCCAGGGGCTCACTGGCCAGCAGTTGATGGACAAGATCGTCGGCTATGCCGGCCAGATCGGCATGAAGATCATCCTCGACCATCACCGCTCCGACGCCGGCAACAGCGCCAACGCCTCCGGTCTCTGGTCCACGACGGCCTATCCCGAGAGCACGTGGATCGGGAATCTCTCGATGCTCGCTTCTCGCTACGCAGGCAATGCGACGGTCATCGGCATCGACCTCCACAACGAACCGCACGGCCCCGCCACCTGGGGTGACGGCAGCGTCAACGACTGGCGCCTGGCCGCGGAGCGCGGGGGCAATGCCGTGCTCGCAACCAATCCTGCGTTGCTTGTGATCGTGGAGGGGATCGAGACCACCTCTTCGGGAAGCTATTGGTGGGGAGGGAATCTCTCCAATGCCGGCGCGGCCCCGGTGCGGCTCAACACACCCGGCCGACTCGTCTATTCCGCGCACGACTACCCAGCAAGCGTCTATGCACAGACGTACTTCAGCGACCCGACCTATCCTGCCAACCTGCCGGCGGTGTGGGACAAGAACTGGGGATCGCTGTTCCGCACTGGCACCGCGCCTGTGCTCCTCGGCGAGTTTGGCAGCAACCTTGCCACGGCCAGCGATCAGGCCTGGTACACCAGGATGGTGAGCTATCTCAAGGGGGATCTCGACGGCAACGGCACCAACGACCTCGCTGCGGGTCAACAGGGAATCAGCTGGACGTACTGGTCGTGGAATCCCGACTCTGGCGACACCGGCGGCATCCTCGCGGACGACTGGAAGACCGTGAACACGGCC
>CANGGC010000269.1 GCA_947453125.1 Planctomycetaceae bacterium
CCGGACGATCTTTGGCGCCGATCCCGCCTCGGCCGGGAGCGTCCGCGTCGGAGATGGCCGCGCCGGGCTGCTCCGTTCCCCCCGTCAGGCCGTCTCCGCCGGAATCGGCATGCTTCCTGAGGATCGCCGCCATGACGGGCTCCTCCTCGGCCAATCGATGCGGGTCAATGCCCTCCTCCTGCCGGGCCAGCCCCGGGCTCGGGGCGGCTGGATCGATCGCGCTGCGGAGCGGCGCGCGGCCGAGGAAATCCAAACGCGGATGGAGGTCGACTGCACCTCGATCGAGCAACCTGTCGGCCAGCTCTCGGGGGGCAATCAGCAGAAGGTGGTGCTGGGCCGATGGCTCGCGGCGGGATGCCGGGTGCTCCTCTGCGACGAGCCAACGCGGGGCGTCGACGCAGCCGCGAAGGGGACGATCCACCGGCTCCTCCGCGAGTTCGTCGACCGCGGCGGCGGCGTACTGCTGGCGTCGGGTGAGCTGGCCGAGCTGCGGGCCATTTGCGACCGGGTCCTCGTCATGGCCGGGGGAAGGATCGTGGCGGAGTTTCAACGCGGATGGAGCGACGAGAGCGTAACGGCGGCCGCGTTCGACAGCGCCGTGCCGACGTCTGTCGAGAAAGCAGGACATGTATCATGAATCGGACAAGGCTAGGGGAGTGGGGCGTGCTCATGCTCGTGTGGCTCGGTCTGGTGGCCCTGTTCGGGACGCTTGCCGATCACTTCCTCTCCGCCACGACGCTCACCACCGTTGCCAGCCGACTGCCGGCGCTGGCCGTCATCGCCGCCGGCATGACGCTTGTCATCATCGCCGGTGGCATCGATCTCTCGGTCGGATCGGTGATGGCGCTCGCCGGTGCCGTTCTCGGCGTGGCCATCGTTCAGTGGGGATGGCCACTTGCCGCGGCGATCCCGGTGGCAATCCTCACAGGCGCCCTCGCCGGCCTCGGCACGGGGCTTCTGACCGTCGGCCTGAGGATCCCGTCGTTCCTCGTCACGCTCGGCAGCCTCGAGATCTGCCGCGGCCTCACGTATGCCGTATGCGACTCCCGAACGTTGTTCATCGGGGCGGCGATCCGGCCACTGGCGCAGCCGATTCCCCTGCTCGGGATCCCCCCGACGGTGCCGGTGGCGCTGGCCGTCGTCGTCGCCGCGCAGGCGATCCTCACCCGCACGATCTTCGGCCGTCACCTCGTCGCCATCGGCGCCAATGAGTCGGCGGTACGGCTGGCGGGGATCGACACGGCCACGCCGCGCATCGCGGTCTTTGTCTTTTCAGGGGCCCTTGCCGGCCTCGCGGCCGTCTTTGCCTCCGCCCGGCTCGGCTCCGCCGATCCCAACGCCGGGAACGGGCTCGAACTGGCAGCGATCGCCGCGGTGGTGATCGGCGGCACGAGCCTCTCCGGCGGCAGTGGAAGTGTCGTCGGCAGCCTTCTTGGCGTCCTCGTCATCACCACGCTCGAAGCGGGGCTCGCGCAGCTCGGCGCCTCGGAGCCGCTGAAGCGGATCGTCACCGGCGGCGCGATCATTGCCGCGGTCGCGGCCGACGCCCTCCGTCGCCGCTGGGAAGGGGAGCGGGGCTAGCTCCCTCCAACCGGTCGCGCCCTCCCTGCCGTCGGCCGTCTTCTTCCCGCTTTCCTCCTTTTAAACCCTGTCTGCCCCCCTGCGGGCCGCCACCACCGCCAGCCCCGGGCCCGCCACGGGGACGATCGGCGGCGGCGTCGTAGGCCGGGTTTACGGCATTCGGAATTGCGGCGCCGGTCGCCGCCTGCCAGGAGCGGAGGGTCTTCGTGAGCGTGTCGGCACGCTCGGGCTCTGCTGCCGCGAGGTCGTTCTGCTCGTGGGGATCGTCGCGGAGGTTGAAGAGTTCGACATGGCCGCCGTCCTCGAAAAACTCGACCAGCTTCCAGTCCGCCTCGCGGACGGCGCTCGACGGCGTCGCCTTGCCGACATAGCAGGGGAAGTGCCAGAAGAGCCGCTCGCGTTCGAGCGTTGCCTTTCCGGCCAACAGCCCGGCCAGGCTCGTGCCGTCGAGCAACTGACCAGCGGGGGCTTCGGCCCGGCAGAGGTCGAGAAGCGTCGGATAGAGATCGATTGTCGCCACCGGGATGTCGGTCGACGCGGGGCTCACGCGCCCCGGCCATGACACGACCATTGGGACGCGGATCCCCCCTTCGTAGAGCTGCCCCTTGCTCCCCCGCAGCGGCGGCGTGAACTGCGGCGTGCCGCCGTTGTCGGAGGTGAAGATGAGGATCGTCTCCTCGCGGAGCGCGAGCCGATCGAGAGCGGCGACGATCCTGGCGACGTTTCGGTCGACTCCTTCGATCGTCGCCGCGTAGGCCGCGTTGGCACGACAGTCGCCATCTCCCTTTCCGACGTACTTGGCGACAAGGTCGGCGGGCGGATCGTAGGGGGCATGGACGGCGTGGTCGGCGAAATAGGCGAAGAACGGCCGGCCGCGCTCCCGCTCGACAAACAGAAGCAATTCATCGGTAAGCCGGTCGGATAGATAGTTTCCCTCGTCGTCGTGGTAGGCATCCTTGGCGAAGCCAAGATTCTCCGGGAAGACAACCGTCTCGAAGCCCTGCCCGCCAGGGGTCGTCGGCCCACTCCGTCCGCGGCCGAGGTTCCACATCCCGAAGAACGCAGTCGCATACCCGGCCGCCCCGAGGGCTTCGGGGAGCGTCACCACCTCCGTCGCCAAGTCGCTGTTGCTCTCCGCCGCTAGCAGCTTGTGCCAAGCGGAACCCGGCGGCTGGCGAGGATCGACGACCGTATAGACGCCATGGCGGGGCGTCACCTGGCCCGACATCAGGCAGGCGCGGGTCGGGGCGCAGTTCGGGGCGCTCGCGTAGGCCTGCGTGAAGAGGAGACCGCCGCGAGCGAGGGCATCGAGCGCGGGCGTCTCGACGAACCGGTTCCCCATGAAGCCGACGTCACGCCACCCCATGTCATCGATGAGGATCAGGATCACGTTCGGTTGCTGCTGTTCAGCCCCGAGGGCTGACCCTTCTTCCGCCGCCACCGCCCCCACGAGCAGGAAAAGGAGGGCCCACCACCACCGGTGGTTCGACGTCGCGGCACTCATTCCTTTCTTCCCCGTTCATAGTCGAACGACAGCGTCTCCTCGGCGAGCGTCAGCCCCCGGATTGCCGCGAGGAGTTGCTCGCGCGTGGCTCCCTCGGCGGGGAGTTTCGGCTTCGCCGACAGGGCGTAGAGGGTGACGTGGTAGGTCTTCACGCCGGGCCCGCGCGAGCACATCGGGTCGTACTCGGCCCGCCCCTTGTCGTTACGCCCGATCGTACCCACCCCCGGATTCCGCTTGGGGATCTCCGTGACGTCGAAGGGGATCCCGTGAACGACCCAGTACGTCTTGAGGCGGTCTGGGGCCTCGTGCCAGAGGACGAGGGCATATTCCTTCGTCCCTGCCGGGCCCGCCTCCCAGCGGATCGGTGGCGAGATGCCATCGCCGTCGCAGGTGAACTCCGCCTTCAAGCGGCCCTCGTCATCGATCGCCCCACTCGATACGGCAAGCGCCCCCTGAGCGGCAGACGGTTTGCCCCGCGT
Organism: Planctomycetaceae bacterium; assembly: GCA_947453125.1. Lineage (GTDB taxonomy): Bacteria > Planctomycetota > Planctomycetia > Pirellulales > UBA1268 > QWOP01. Next base: position 3,565 of record CANGGC010000269.1, read on the forward strand.
CGCCTCCCCGCCCGTCCCCGGCTCGGGGCGCGGCCGTCGCGCCGACGGAGGATCGCGGGGAGGAGGATCTCGCGGTGGCGGGGGCGGCCGGCGACCGCCCCGATCCATCCGTTCCGGAGGAGGCTCCCGCCCACCTCTCTCACCGCCGCCACCACCGGCGGCACCACCGCCAGGGCGGCGGCCGCGCGGACGGACCGTCTCTTCGGTCTTCTTCCCTGTCGGCTCGGTGTAGGTGAACTGAGCCGTGCCGTCGGCCTCATAGGCATAGGCGACCGTCCCCTTCCGGCCTCCGATCTCGTAGGTGAGCAGCCGGGCGCTATCGCCGATTGCCTCGAAGCCAACGATCGTCGCCCCGCGGAGCGGCGGGCGGGCCTCGCGCACCGGCCGCGCCGCCGGCTGCGGGTCGACCTGTCCCTCGCGCTCGGATACCTCGCCATGGAAGCCACCATTGAGGTAGGGGTACTGCTTCGTCGCATGGTAGTGGTAGTTGCCGGCGGCATCCTCGTGGCCGTTGAGCGCGTCGAGGCCGGTCACGAGCGAGCCGTCAGGCTCGGTGTAGCCGTAGATGGGATAGCCATCGAGCGCCCAGGCGATCGGCTTCCCCTTCCCGACCTGCTCCTCGAGATGGACCGGGGCGAGATGATAGTGGTAGTCGTCGGCCCGGCCGCAGTGACCGCCGTAGTCGTCGAGTTCGCCGATCGCGTAGGCATCTTCGCCCCGATTGTTGAGCGGATTGAAGATCGGAATCCCGTTGACCGCTAGCGCGATCGCCCCGCGAAGGAAGCGGTTCTTGGCGCTCGCCGGCTTCTTGGCCGGCACCGGCTCGAGGGGAATCCGCCAGGCGTTGTCGCCGACGTAGGGCTGGGGGAGCGGCACCTGCTGCTGCCAGGCACGGATCCCGATCATGAGTGGGTGGTCTGGAACGCCTTGTCCCTCCACGAAGAAAAAGTCGCCGTCGCGGCGCGTCTGGATCGCTTCGAGCTTCTCAAACGGCGCGAAGGCCTCGGCGATGGCGACGTCGGCGAGCCCCTGGCCATTACGCGGCGCCGACACCAGCCGGATCAGCGCCCGCTTGCCCTCTCCGCCGATTGGCCGACGGCCGAATGGCGACTCCCCGCCATGGCCTCCTGGGTGGGCCATCGCCGCCGCGGCACAGAGCGTTGCACCGACCGCCACGACGATCTTCATCCAACCTTGACGATCCACTCGGTTCATTTCGGCTTCCTCGGTTTCTTGTCGCTCTGGGCTCCCTTCCGACCTCCCCGCGTCTTCGCGGGCGGCGGTGGAGCGGCAGGATCAAACGCTGGATCGAGCGTCGGCATCTGGGCATCGACATTGATCAGATAGCTGTCGAGGC
>CANGGC010000270.1 GCA_947453125.1 Planctomycetaceae bacterium
CGGGCAGGGGGCCGCCGGTTTCCCCGCCAGCCTTCCCGGCGATTCCCCCGCGGACATCCTGTCCGAGCGGGTGTCGCCCCTCGATCGAATCGGTTCAGGCCGAGGGGGCTTCCGGGGTGTCGGTCGGGGGAGAAACTGTCCGCGGTGCCTTGCCGGCATTCCGCGAACCTTCCTCCTTCTTCCGCTCGATCGCCTCGAGATCCACCACCCTGACCCTTGCCTCCATCTCCTTCCCGGGCTTGAACGTCAGCACGTTCTTCGCCTGGACCGGAACTTTCTCTCCCGTCCGCGGGTTGCGGGCCATCCGCGCTTCCCGTCGCTTGATCTCGAACACCCCGAAGTTTCTCAGTTCGATCCGGCCCTCTTTCACCAGGGCTTCGATGAGGGCATCGAACGTCCGCTGGACGAGGTCCTTTGTGCGAAGCTGGGGAAGATCGATCTGTTCGGCGATCGTCCGGACGATGTCTTTCTTGGTCACGGCTCCGACGCTCCGTCCGATGCAGGTTCCCCCATGGCCCGGAAGAGCCGAAGCAGGTTCCCACCCCGTTGGAAATCGTCAGAAGCCTAGGACTGGCAAGCACTAATGTCAACATCGCAGTGGGTTGGCGCCGGTCGCCTCTTCCCCACCGTGTGAGGATGATCGACCGTCACGACCGGCAAACTTGATTCAACCCGATCTTTTTTGTCCCCCGTCGACTGCGGCCCATCCCGACCGGCGGCTGCTACACTCCAGAGCCCCCAAAGCCCGCCCCATGCCCGGCCCCATCTGCCCCGCCGAAGCCCCCGCCGCAGCCCATGACGAACGCCCCCGCCGAAAGCCTGCACGATGGGGGCTCCATCGATCTGGCCGTCCAGCTCGGTCGCCTCCGCCTCCCGAATCCGATCCTCGTCGCCTCGGGGACGTTCGGGTATGCTAAGGAGATGGTCGATTTCGTCGATCTCCACCGGCTCGGGGGGATCGTTCCCAAGACGATCACCCAGCGGCCCAGACCGGGCAACGTTCCCTGGCGGACGATTGAGACGTCGGCCGGGCTCCTCAATTCGATCGGCCTGGACAATGACGGCGTAGAGGCCTTCCTCCGCCACCAACTCCCCTTCCTCCTCGGCTGCGCCGCCCCGGTGATCGTGAGCATCGCCGGCGCCGACCAGCGTGAGTTCGTCCAGATTGCCGACCGCCTCGAGGGGGTGCCGGGGATTGCCGCCCTGGAGCTCAACATCTCCTGCCCGAACGTCAGCCATGGGGTCGACCTCGGCACCGATCCCGAGGCCTGCCGGAGCGTCGTTGCCGGGGTTCGTGGCGTGAGCCGTCTGCCGATCCTCGCCAAGCTGACGCCGAACGTGACGAGCATCGCCGACGTTGCTCGCGGGGCCAGAGACGGCGGCGCCGACGCCCTGACGGTGATCAACACCTGCCAGGGGATGGCGGTCGACTGGCGGCGGCGGAAGCCGCTCCTCGGCAACGTCGTCGGGGGCTTGTCGGGGCCGGCGATCAAGCCGATCGCCCTCCGCTGCGTCCATCAGGTCCGGCGTGCGGTCGACACCCCGATCATCGGCGTGGGTGGCATCATGACGATCGATGACGTGATGGAGTTCCTGGTCACCGGGGCCAGCGCCGTGCAGGTCGGCACGGCGAGTTTTGCCGAGCCGCGGTCCTCGATCAGGCTCCTCGACGCCCTCCCGGCGGCCCTCGCCGAAGCCGGAGTGACGCGCGTGGCAGACCTCGTCGGGACGATCCGCCTCCCCGGCGCTGCTCCAGCCGCGACCCCCTCCAAGCCCCACTGACTCCCGCCCCCACTCCGTGCCGGAAGCCGTTTTGATGAGCGATGACGCGAACACCGTCCCCCCCCGCCCTCGAGCCCCGACGCGGGTGCTCTCCGGGATCCAGCCCACCGGCCGCTTCCACTGGGGCAACTACTTCGGCGCCATCCGCCAGTACATCGAGCTGCAGTCGGTGGGGGAGTCGTACTTTTTTATCGCCGATCTCCACGCGCTGACCACCGTCCGGGAGCCCGAGCGGCTCCGTGCCTTCGTCCGCGACGCGGCTCTCGATCTGGTGGCCCTCGGCCTCGATCCCGTTCATGCGGCGCTGTTCGTGCAATCGGACGTCCCGGAGGTCACCGAGCTGACCTGGCTGCTGATGACGGTGACGCCGATGGGCCTCCTCGAACGCTGTCATGCCTTCAAGGACAAAAAATCGCGCGGCATGGCGGCCGATGCGGGGCTGTTCACCTACCCCGTCCTGATGAGCGCCGACATCCTCGCCTACGACGCCACTGTCGTCCCCGTGGGGGAGGATCAGGTGCAGCACATCGAGGTCTGCCGTGATCTCGCCGGCACGTTCAACCATCTCTATGGCGAGGTGTTCACGCTCCCCAAGTCCCGCCTCGTCGAGGCCGGCGCCCGCGTTCCCGGCACCGACGGCCAGAAGATGTCGAAGAGCTACGAGAACACGATCGAGGTCTTCGAGGAGCCGGGGGCCCAGAAGAAGAAGATCATGCGGATCACGACCGACTCCCGCCCTCTTGAAGAGCCGAAGGAGCCGGAGGGAGATCACCTCTTCGATCTCTTCTCGCTGTTCGCCCCCGCAGCCGAGCGCGAGGCGATGGCCGCGCTCTACCGGCGCGGGGGCTTCGGCTACGGCGATGTCAAGAAGGCGCTCGTCGTGGCGGCGGCCGACTTCTTCGCCGACGCCCGACGCCGCCGGGCGGAGCTCGCCGCCGACCCGGGCACGATCGACGCCATCCTCGCCCAGGGGGCCGAGCGGGCCCGCGCCAAGGCGGGCGACGTCCTCTCCAGGGCGAAGCGGGCCTGTGGCCTCTCCCGGCTGCCGGGGAAGCCTGCCGGGGGGAAGGCATGAACGTCCTCGGCATCGGCACCGACATCACCGAGTGTTTGCGGATCGCGCAGATGATCGAACGCCACGGCGAACTCTTCGTCGGCCGCGTCTACACCCCGGCCGAGATCGAATACTGCCGCAGCCGCAAGCAGGCCACCCAGCACTTCGCCGGCCGGTGGGCGGCGAAGGAAGCGATCCTCAAGGCGCTCGGCACCGGCTGGCGCCGGGGGATCAGCTGGCGCGACATCGAGGTCATCAACGCCCCCGGGGGCCGTCCCCGGGCGACGCTCTTCGGAGGGGCGGCGGACGTCGCCGAGCAGCTCGGCATCGCCTGTGTCTTGGTGAGCATCTCCCACTGCCGCTCCCACGCCACCGCCTACGCGATGGCCCTCGACGATCTCCCGTCGACCTTTGAGGACGATCTGGACGACGACGACGACGAGTGAGGGCTGGCAGGCCGTCAGCCGGCGAATGGCTGGAGCTCGGCGACGCCCCCCACCATCGTCAGCATGGCGATGGGGGTGCCGTCGGCCACTGGCGTGAAGCCGTCGCGGCGCGTCAAGGCGAGGGCTGTCCGCCCTGCGAGCAGCTTTTTGAGGGCTTGCGTCAGTTCCTTCTGTCGCGGCTCGGGGAGCTTCGTGAAGGTTTCCCGGCCACGACACTTCGGAAACGCCTGGCAGCCCAGCCACGGGCCCCGCTTGCCGTCGCGGAGGTTCATCATCGCGCCGCACTTCTGGCAGGCGATGTCGGTGACCAGCGGCGGCGGCGAGGGAAACTTGATGTTCCCCTTCTTGTCGAGGTTGAGAATGAAGGGAGGGGGCTCGGCCGCCGCCTCGAGCGCCTTCTTCCCCTTCGGCTTCACCAGCCGCGGCTTGTCCTCGACGAGGAAGTCGCCGAACCGGCCCGTCCGCTTGACCATCGGCACGCCCGCCGGCGAGAGAAGATCGATCTGTTCGGGGAGGAGCGGGCGCCGCTGCCGGTCGACCGGCATGGCAAAGCTGCAGGCCGGGCGCGTCTTCGGCTTGGCCGCCCGCTTCGGGGCCTTCTTTCCCTTTGTGACCGGGGGAGCCACCGGCTCGTCGAGGATCTTCTCGTTGTAGCCCGAGCAGGAGAGAAACTCCCCCTTCCCGCCGAGCCGGTATTCGAGCCGGCGGCCGCACTGGGGGCAGGCGTAGGGGGAGGGATCGGCCTTCGCCTTCTCGTGCTCCTGCTCCATCGCCTCGTCGAGCTTCGGCGACAGCTCGTCGTGGAACTCGTGGAGCATGTCGGTCCACTTCTTCGTTCCTTGCGCGACCTGGTCGAGCTCCCGTTCGATCTCGCGGGTGTAGCCGATTTCGATGAATTGGTCGTGGAAACCGCGCTTCAGGAAGCCGGTCACCGCTTCGCCGATCGCGGTCGCCTGGAAGCGGCGATCCTGCTGAACGACATAGCCCCGGTTCTCGATGACGTTGATGATGCTCGCGTAGGTCGAGGGGCGGCCGATCCCCTCCTCCTCCATCTTCTTCACGAGCGTTGCCTCGGTGTACCGCGGCGGAGGCGACTGGAACTTCTGCCGCGGCTCGATCGAGAAGGGCGCGAGCTTCGTCCCCTTCGTGAAGTCGGGGAGCACCTGGTCGCCGTCGTCTTTCGGCGTGCCACTGATCGCATAAAAGCCGTCGAAGCGCAGCACCCGGCCGTTGGCCTTGAAGACGGCGCCGGTGTCGCGGTCGCTGCGGCGCATGCGGACGCTCGTCGAATCCCACTCGGCATCGGTTGCCTGGCAGGAGACGAAGCTCTGCCAGATGAGACGGTAGAGCTTGAGCAGTTGCTCGCCGTCCCGCATGTCGAGGAGGGCTGCGGCGATCGAGTCGGGATCGCGGAAGGCGTCGGTCGGGCGGATCGCCTCGTGGGCCTCCTGGGCGCTCTCGTTGGAGCTCGAGTAGGTGCGGGGCTTTTCGGGCACGTAGGCCGCGCCGTGCCGCTCGCTGAGGTAGCGGCGGGCCATCTCGATCGCCTCGCGGGAGAGGTTCGTCGAGTCGGTTCGCATGTAGGTGATCAGGCCCACCCGCCCCTCGTCGGGGAGATCGATTCCTTCGTAG
>CANGGC010000271.1 GCA_947453125.1 Planctomycetaceae bacterium
ATCTTCGTTTCACCCCGCACCGCCCCGCCGGACCACCCGTCCGCCATGCTCGACCCCATGACCGAACGCCAGCTCACCTTCGCCCCCCACGGCCATCTCCTCACCAACGCCGGGGTCTGGACCGCCGACGGAGCGTGGCTGGTGTACGACATCCGCTCGGATGTCGCCGGGGCAACCTTCGACGGGACGCGGATCGAACGGGTCGAGGTGGCGACCGGGCGGGTCGAGGTGCTCTACGAGTCGGTTGAGGGGGCCTGCTGCGGCGTTGTCACGGTGAGCCCCGTCGACGACCGGGTGGTGTTCATCCTCGGCCCCGACCATCCCACCGCGGACTGGCGCTACGGCCCTGCCCGCCGCCGCGGCGTGATCGTCCGCTCGGGCGCTCCCGGAGTCATCGAGCCCCTCGACGCCCGCGATCTCGTCCCCCCGTTCACGCCCGGCGCGCTGCGGGGGGGCACCCATGTCCATCAGTTCTCCCCCGATGGCCGGCTGGTGAGCTTCACCTACGAGGATGCTCTGCTCGACACGGCGGCGGGCGCCGCTGGGCACCAGCGCAATCTCCGCGCGGTGGGGGTGAGCGTCTGTGGTCGGCCGGTGACCGTGCCTCGCTCCCATCCCCGGAACCACAACGGCGGCGCCTGGAGTGTCCTCGTCACCGACCTCGACGATGAGCCTCCCTGCGGCAGCGACGCGATCGGCCGCGCCTGCGAGGAGGCCTGGATCGGCACCGCCGGATACCGCCGCCCCGACGGCAGCCGACAGCAGCGGGCGCTCGCCTTCCAGGGAACGGTCGTCACGCCGGACGGTGAAACGATCAGCGAGGTGTTCGTCGTCGACCTCCCCGACGTTGCCGCGCCGCCCGGAGGCCTCGACACCCCCGCGAACGGCCCGTTGGTAGGAACACCGACGATGCGGCCGCATCCTCCGGCGGGGGTCGTCCAGCGGCGGATCACGTTCACGGCACGGCGCGTCCATCCCGGGATCCAGGGGCCGCGACACTGGCTGCGGTCGAGCCCCGACGGGGATCGGATCGCGTTTCTCGCCCGCGACGACGTCGGCGTCGTGCAACTGTTTACCGTCAGCCCGCGCGGCGGCGAGCCGCGGCAGGTCACCCACGAGCGATCGAGCCTTGAAAGCGCCTTCACGTGGAGCCCTGCCGGCGACCGGTTGGCGTGCGTCATCGACGGCCGTGTGTGCCTCGTCGACGCGCGGGACGGAGAGGTCTTGAGGCTCACGCCGCAAACGGGAGATCCGGCGCCGCGGCCGGAGGCGTGCGTCTTCTCCCCCGATGGCCGCCGGGTGGCCTATGTGCGGCGGGTCGGCAGCCCTGCTGGAGAGTTCAATCAGCTGTTCACGGTTGACGTGCCCGACTGACCGCAGCTTCGACGCGTCGACCATCTGAGGGCGACCGGCGTGGCGGTTGTGGTGAGCCGGGGCGGGCTTGCGGCTCACGGCTCCATCAAAAACCGGAACAGATCGGCGACCTCCGCGTCATCGAGTCGGTCGAGGATCCCCTCCGGCATCAGCGACACGCCGCCGCCAATCACCTCTTCGACATCGTCCACGGGAATCGTTTCCTCGCCGGTCTGGGTGCGGAGCAGGAGCAACTCGGCCGTCCGGCGGATGACGATGCCGGAGAGGACGCGGCCGTCGGCCAGCACCACCTGCTTCATCGCATAGTCGGGGGAGACCGTGGCGCTCGGCGTGACGATGTTCGCGAGGAGGTAGTCGAGATCGCGTCGCCCCGAGCCGCTGAGGTCGGGGCCGAGTGAGCCCCCCTCGCCGTGCATCCGGTGGCAGGCAGCGCACTGCTTCTGCCACACGCTCCGCCCCGCGGCCGGATCGCCGCCGGCGAGGACCTGCGGAGAGAGTCTGGCCTTCCATGCGTCGAGCCTCGTGGATACGACGTCATTGGTGGATACGACGTCATTGGTGGATACGACGTCATTGGTGGATACGACGTCAGCGGTGGTCGGGGGAGGGCCGAGCGCGGCGAGGCGCGAGCGGAGGAGCGCGTCACCGAGACCGGCGAGTTGGCGGGTTAGGAGTGGAGTGATGGCGGTGTTGGGAATGCGGCCATCCTCGACCGCATCGACGAGGATTCCTCCCCAGGGGACCCGTGCCGCGAGGGCGGAGAGGGCGGCATCGCGGCCAGCCTCATCGAGGCGTGGATAGGCATCCACGATCATCCGGGCATCCTCGTCGGCCCCAGCGGCGAGCAGGCTGCGGATCGCCGCGACCGACAACCCCGGCTCGAGAAGCAGCCCTTGGGCGAGTCGCCGCGCTTCGTCCGCTCTGACATCGACGAGAGCGTCGAGTGCCGCGGCGCGGGGGTGTGGAGGAAGGCCCGCATCCCGGGCCGTGGCCGAGAGTCGGTCGATGCCGCGCGGATCGCCGAACAGGGCGTCCAGCCGGGCGGCCGCGTCGAGCAGGGGCCCGCGACGCGGGTCGTCGTCGGGCATCTCCCCGATGGCGTCGCGGAGGTCAGTCCAGCCGTTCGGGCGGTCGACATGGTGCCGGCCCCTCCAGCCGGCGTCGAGGCCGGCGAGGCAGTCTTCAAAACCGGCAGGGCCCTCTTCGGCCGCGGCGGCGAGGAGGAGAGGGCGTGTGGCGGCGGTATCGGCGCCGGTCATCCTCCGGGCGATGGAGCGGCGCAGCGCGGGCCAGTGGGCGCGCTTCGCCCCGGATGCACAGGCCGCCCTCCAGACGGCGATCACACCGTCGGGGTCGGCCACGAATGCGGGGAGCAGGCCGGCCCAGAGCATCGCGCCGAGATCGTGATGATCGCCCCCCAGCGCCCGTGGAGCCGCGGCGCTGGGATCGACGTCTGGGCCGACGGGTGTCGCGGCTACGCGCTCCGGCTCCGTCTTCGCCACGAGTGCCGCCGCGATCCGCGCCCGCTCGGCCGGCGGAAGCCGCGCCAGGACGCAGGCCAGCGCCAGCCGCACCTCCGGGTCGGTCTCCGTGATCGCGAGACGCTCGAGGGCGTCGAGCGCGGAAGCACTCGGTCGCGCGTCGGGCGCCGGCCGGCCGCCGAGGACGGTGTCGAGCGGCCAGGCGTCCGAGAGGAGCCGGAGGGCCTGTCCGCGGATCGCCGGCGCCTGATCGTCGAGCAGCGCCAAGAGCCCCGGGTCGTCGATCCGCTGCAAGGCCCACAGGGCCCACAGGGCGCGGAGCCGAAGGGTGACAGTGGCGCCGCGCGCGACGAGGTCTTCGAGCCCCGACACGATTCGGTCGAGCTCGCCTTTGGTGTCACCGGCGGCTTGCCGGTCGGCGAGGAGGTGGGTTGCCATCCGGGCATGCCAGCGATCGGCGGTGAGGAGCCGGACGAGATCCGCCGCGGGCAGGGCCTCCACGTCGGTGCCGGCCGCGATGGCGGGGGGCGGGGCGTCGTCTGCTCCGAACGTGAAGCGGTAGATCCGGCCGCTCGTCCGATGGACCCCGGTTCCCTCATGGCATTCGCCGGTATCGCTCCAGTCGAGGATCGCCAGGCTCCTTCCCGGCAGCTCCACAAGGTCGGTGCCGCGGAAGAAGGGATCGCCGAACCTGGCCAGGTCGGGCTCATGACGCCCGACGAGGCCTGCGGGCTCTGCGTCGATCCGGTCGACGTTGATCCGGCGGCCGTGGAGGTTGAGCGTGAGCAGCCGGCCGCGGAGGGCTGTCGGCCAGCCCGGTTCGTCGGGCACGATCACGCACCCGGTGTGGGCGTGGCCGCCGCCATGGGCATCGGCACGCCCGTCACGTGACTCGGTCCAGTGCCGCCCCGAGTCGAAGTGGTCGTGGTCGGCATGGGAGCGGAGCGGCTCGACGATCCAGGGGTGGGGCTCGACGGTGTGGGAGCGGGCGTAATGGGCTCCCGGAAGCACTCGCCACAGGTGGCCATTGACGGTGTTGGTGAAGAAACCGTTGCCGAGGTCGTCCCAGTCGAGGCCCCAGGGATTCGTCGTGCCATGACAGAGCGCCTCGAAAACCTTCCGCTCGGGGTGGTAGCGCCAGATGCCGCCGCGGAGCGGCACGCGCTTGTGTGGCTCGGCCCCCGGGCTGCCGATCTCGCCGGGGGAGCTCGCGCCACAGCGGCCGTAGAGCCAGCCGTCGGGGCCCCACGTCAGGCCGTTGGCGAAGGTGTGGTGGCTGTTGGGCGAGACGGTGAAGCCGTCGAGGATGGGCACCGCGGCGTCCCGCCGCCGGGCCGGCTCGTCGCTGTCGGACGCCTGCGGCCATCCCGGCGGAGGACGATGGCCATCGGGGATGAAGAGGAGGCGGGGCGGGCAGAGGAGCCACAGGCCACCGCGCCCCACCGCCACGCTCGCGAGCCCCTCGAGCCCGTCGACGAGCGTGGCATGGCGCTCGGCGCTGCCGTCGCCGTCGGCATCTTCGAGCATCGTTACCCGGTCGCGGAAGCGCGGGTCGGTCTTGAGCGGCTTCTCGGCGTAGGTGAGGTTTTCGGCGACGAGCAGCCTGCCGGCCGCATCGACGCAGGCAGCGACCGGATTGCGGATCGACGGTTCAGCGGCAAAAAGATCGATCTGGGGGGAGAGCCGCGCTTCGATCGCCGAGAGGGCCTCGCCGGGAGGCATCGGCTCGCCAGCCCGCTCGGAGTTTTCCACGGCCGGCTCTGCCTCGGGGGCCGCGTCAGCGGTAACCGGCGCGAGAAAGCAGGAGAGCAGCAGGGGGACGAGGGTGCCAATGCGGCGCATGCCACCGCGGCCGGTGGCGGCGCGACTCAGTCGATGAGCGGAAAAAAACATGCGGCGGGGCCCCGTAGCACGGGACCCCGCCGCCCTGATCAGGAGTGGTTCAGGATTGCGGACCGGAGCGGATCCGGCTCAGGAGCATCCCATGCTGTTGCCGCAATTATGACAGAGATAACAGTTGCCGTTGCGGACGGTGATCGC
>CANGGC010000272.1 GCA_947453125.1 Planctomycetaceae bacterium
AATCACGTCAACAACTGCTCCTTTTACTGCCATCAGGCCAGCGGCGTGGGGATGGCGAGCGTGCTCGGGACGGGGGCGGGGACGGTGCAGCTCGAGGATCTCGAGCGCGCCGACATTGTGTTCCTCATCGGCGGCAATCCGGCGAGCAACCATCCGCGGATGATGCGGACGCTCATGCAGGTGCGCCGCAACGGCGGGAAGGTGATCGTCATCAACCCGATCGTCGAGACGGGGCTGGTCAACTTCTCGGTGCCGAGCGATCCCTGGAGCCTCGTCTTCGGGACGAAGATCGCGAGCACCTACGTGCAGCCCCACGTCGGCGGCGACCTCGCGCTCATGTATGGCCTGCTGAAGCGCGTCCGCGAGCTGGGGAAGATCGACGAGGCCTACTTGGCTGCCCACACGCACGGCTGGCCGGAGCTGGCGACCCGGCTCGACGATCTTTCCTGGGACGAGATCGTGGAGAAGTCGGGGGTGGCCAAGGAGGAGATCGATTCCATTGCGGCGCAGTATGCAGCCAGTGAGCGGGCGGTGTTTGCCTGGACGATGGGGGTGACGCACCATCTTCATGGCGGGGCGACGGTCCAGGCGATCGCCGCCCTGGCGCTGGCCCGCGGAATGATCGGCAAGCCGGGGGCGGGGCTCCAGCCGATTCGTGGTCATTCCAACATTCAGGGGCTGGGAACGGTCGGCGTGACGCCGCAGCTCAAGGAAGCGATCTTCCGCCGGCTCGAAGCGACCTATGGCGTGAAGCTGCCGACGATGAAGGGCTTCGACACGCTCGAATGCCTCGATGCGGCCGATGAGGGGAAGATGCGGCTGGCGTTCTGTCTGGGGGGAAATCTGTGGGGGGCGAGCCCGGACGCCACCTATGCAAAGCGGGCGCTGTCGAGGTGCGAGACGGTGGTGACGATGAGCACGACGCTCAACACCGGCCATGCCAGCGGCTTGGGCGCCGAGGAGACGATCATCCTCCCCGTGCTCGCCCGCGACGAGGAGCCGGAGCCCTCCACGCAGGAGAGCATGTTCAGCTACATCCGCCTCTCCGAAGGCGGAGAGCGCCGCCATGTGGGGCCACGGTCGGAGGTGGAGATCATCGCCGATCTCGCCATCCGCGTCCTCGGGGAGACGGTGTCGGGGAGCGGCGGACAGGTGCTGAATTGGCGGGAGATGTCTCACACCAACACGATCCGGCAGGCGATCGCCCGGATCGTGCCGGGGCTCGAGGCGATGGCGACGATTGAACAGACGAAGAAGGAGTTTTCCATTCCGGGCCGGGCGCTTGCCTCGCCGAAGTTCCCCACTGCCGACGGGAAGGCGACGCTCTTCGTTCACGATCTGCCGCCAGCGCCAACGACGCTCCAACTGATGACGATCCGCAGCGAGGGTCAATTCAACACGGTCGTCTACGAGGAAGAGGATCTCTACCGCAACCAGACGCGGCGCGATCTCATCCTCATCCATCCCGACGACATCGCCCGCTTTTGCCTCACCGCCGGGGACCGCTGCCGGATCCGGAGCTCAGTCGGCGAGATGCGTGGCGTGTATGTCTCGGCCTTCCCGGAGATCCGGCCGGGGAGCGTGGCAATGTATTACCCGGAGAGCAACGTCCTCGTGCCGAAGGCGGCCGATCCGCTCTCGCGGACGCCGGCCTACAAGAGCGTGTCGGTGACGGTGGAGGCCGACACTGCTGGCGGCCGGGGCATGCGACCGACGCCGCAACTCGTCGCCGCCGGCATGCCGAAGGACAAGCTCAAACAGTGTTGAGAACACCCATCCGCCAAACAAAATCGCCCCGGCGGGATTCCCCGCCGGGGCGATGATTGTTCTGGAGACAACGCCGGACGAGTCCGATCAGCTACCGGCGCCGGGGCGGCCGCCGCCCCCCGGGCCGCGCATCTGGAGCTTCGAGACGTCGAAGGCGGGGCCCTTGAGGGCTTCGAGCTTCGCCTTCTGGTCGGCAGAGAGAATCTCCATCGCCTTGGCGGTCATCTTCGCCCGCATCTCGCCGGGGTTGCCACCGCCACCCCCCTGACGCATGTCGCGCATCGCCGACTGGAGCTTGGAGACCTGATCGTCGGTGATCGAGAGCTCCTTGGCGATCGACTCGTCCATGAGGGCGCCGGCCCCAAGGGCCTGGACGCGGATCTGCTTGAGGCGGGCGAGTTGCTCGGGCGAGACGAGGCCGGCGATCTTCTTGTCGTCCTCGGCGTTGCGGGCCCGACGCTCCTCCATCCACGTCTGCCGCTGCTCGTCGGTCATGTCACGGAAGTTGCCCCCACCAGTGCCGCCGGGGCCGCGCTCGGGAAGCTCCGCGGCGAGCTTCGTTTTGAGGTCGGCTGAGAGCCCGAGATCGGCCTGAACGGGCTCCTGCCGGAGGAGCGAAGCCTGCGACATCATCCCCCCCATTCCCATGCCGCGACCGCGGCCGCCGGGGGGCTGCGCGGAGGCATCGGTAGTTAGGAGCGTGGCCAGAAGCGCGGCCGCCAGAGAGGCGGCGGCGAGAAGCGTGCGGTGCATGAGGAGCCCTCTGGAGCGACTGGAAAATGAAGCGGACGGGAGCCGTTTGGCGGGGGACGGAATGCCGGCGGACAACCCGCCCGAGCCGTTCCCCGGCCCTTGAACTGTCCGGGAAAGGAAAAGTTGCGGGCGGGAAACGGCGGGGAGGTGCCAGGGGCCACCCATCGCCCATCCACGACGGGGGATGAGGAAGGGGGTAGGATTACTGAAGAACGGACCGCGGTTTCCCGGCGAGCGGTCGCTCGGTGTTTTGACGGGCCGCGACCTCGGACATCCTGTTGACCAGCGCGGTCGGGAGGCCTGATTGGGAACACGTCAGACCATGTCGATTCAGGGGTGAGGATTCCCATGGTTGAGACAGCCAATTCTGACCGCTGCGATCCGCCGATGGCCGGGGCTCGATTCGCCTCGGCGATCGCGGGGGCGGTGTGGACGACGAAGATCGAGCGTGCGCGAGCCATGCCGCCGGAAGAGAAGCTCCTAGCCGGAGCCAGACTCTTCGACCGTGTCCGGCTGCGGATGATGGACGGGATCCGAACCCTCCATCCCACCTGGAGCGACCAGCAGATCGTGGTCGAGTGCCGGCGGCGGTTGGCCGTTGTCAGGGCCCGCGAGGAACTGGGCATCTACACCCCCGTCGACCTGTCATGACGAGCGATCAGGCCTTGGCGCACGTCATCGACCGGCTCGAACGAGGAGGCGTCGGCTACCTGATCGTCGGGGCCCTCTCGAGCAACCTCTACGGTGTTCCCCGGGCCACCGATGATGCCGATGTCGAGGTGTTGTTCGACGGCTTCGATGTGGTGTCGTTCGCTGCGGGGCTCGGTGACGAGTATCGGCTCGATCGGCAGATGATGATGGAGGGATTCACGGGGACGGTTCGGTATGTCCTCCATCACGAGCCAAGTGGATTCACGATCGAGCTCTTCCGGCTCGGCTGCGATCCCCATCACCAGGAGCGATTTTCGCGTCGAAGGCGCTTGCGGGTTCCGGAATGCCGCGGCGAGGCCTGGGTTTCCACGGCGGAGGACGTCGTGATCCAAAAGCTCCGCTGGGCCCGGCGGAAGGATCTGGACGACATCGTCAATTTGATCGCTGTCTCCGGCGACGGACTCGATTGGGAGTATGTCAACCGGTGGGCGAAGGTCCACGGAACATCGAACCTGCTGACGGATCTCCGCGCGGAAGCGGGCCGCTGAACGCCGGCCTCGGCGGGACTACTTCACGGAGAATCAGTCGAAAAGCGATTTCTGCGCCGTCTCCCCCTTGCGGCGCGGCCTGGCGGCCGGGGGAGCGGCCGATGATTCAAAGGCGAGGAGAAGGTCGCGGGCCCGTTCGACGACGGCAGCGGGGACGCCGGCGAGCCGGGCCACGTGGACCCCCCAGCTCTTGTCGGCGGCGCCGGGAGCGACCTGATGGAGAAAGACGAGCTGGTCGTTGTGCTGCTTGACGAGCACCTGCACGTTGGCGACGCCGGGAAGCTTCTCCATCGCGGCGAGCTGGAGGTAGTGCGTGGCGAAGAGCGTTCGGCAGCCGGGCACGCCATGGAGCCATTCGACGACCGCCTGCGCGATGGCGAGGCCATCAAAGGTGCTCGTGCCGCGGCCGACCTCGTCGAGGATCACGAGGCTCCGCGGCGTGGAGCGGTTGAGGATCCGCGCTGTCTGTGCCATCTCGACGAGGAAGGTGCTCGCGCCGGTGGCGAGATCGTCGCCGGCGCCGATCCGGGCGAAGAGCCGATCGACAATGCCGATCCGGGCGCGGCGTGCAGGGACGAAACTCCCCGCCTGCGCCATCACCGCGAGCAGCGCTGCCTGACGGATGAACGTACTCTTGCCGCCCATGTTGGGGCCGGTGACGAGGAGCATCGAGGGGAAGCCGGCGCTGCCGGGAGCGGGGGGAGCGTCGGGGAGGCGAGCGGCGAGCGTGAGATCGTTGGCAACGAGCGTGCCAGCGGGGAGAATCTCCTCGAGGACAGGATGCCGGCCCGCCTCGATTCGAAGGATGCCGTCGTCGCTGATCTCGGGGCGGACCCAGCCCCGAGACCGCGCGACTTCGGCGAGGCTCACGAGGACATCGATCCGGGCAAGGATGTTGGCGGCGCGGTCGAGACGCTCGCGTTGGCCAGCGACGAACTGGCGGAGGGCCTCGAGGAGCTCGAGCTCGCGGCGGAGGGCTTCGTCCTCGGCCCCGAGCACCTCACGCTGACGCTGGTCGAGCTCCGGGGTCGTGTAACGCTCGGCGTTCTTCACCGTCTGCTTGCGGATGTAGTCGGCGGGCACCTTGGCGGCGTGGTTGCGCCCCACTTCGAGGAAGAAACCGAAAACGCGATTGAAGCCGACTTTGAGCGACGGGATGCCGGTGCG
>CANGGC010000273.1 GCA_947453125.1 Planctomycetaceae bacterium
ATCGCTCTCGCTGCTGAACTGCCCGTCGTACGCCGGGCCCCCGACCGTCACCGCCGCGGCAGGAAGCATGCTGCATTCGATCGGCAGCTACGACGGCTCAACGCCCTATGCGACGATCGCCATCACCAACTACAAGGCGATGGCGGGAGTGGCGTCCCAGGGGAAGGTTGCCGGCGCCGACAAGGCCGCCGCGGGAATTGCCGACAACGGGGCGATGCCACTGCGGGGTCCGAAGGCGGTCGAGCCCGAATTCGATGATCTCCCCTACCTCGGCCTCGATTTTGACGCCCTCCGCGACGGGACCTCGACGACGATCCTCGTCTCGGAATCGAAGGAGGGGGGCAACTCCGCCTGGATCGACGGGATGCAGGCATTCGTCGTCGCCCTCGCCGATGATTCAGCGGCGCTGCCGGTCCTCGAAGGGAAAGCCTGGACCGTCGGCAGCGCCGTGTCGGCGCTCGGCTACGGCCCGACCGCTACCGCCCCCACGCGCACGAGCCTCAATCTCGGCAACCGTGGCACGCGGGGGAACTCCGCCTGGGGACCGAGCAGCGATCATGCCGGCGGCACGGTCACGACCGGCTTCGCCGACGGGCATGTGACCAACCTCACCCCCGACATCGATCCGGGCGTCTACTTCGGCCTCGTCACCCGGGCCTCCGGGGAATCGGTCACGGCCGAATGATTCCCCGCTCCGCACGCTCGATCGAGAGCCGGAGGAAGTGGGTGGAGCAGCTGATGCAGGGATCGTAGCTGCGGATCAGTTGCTCGCAGCGGAGCGTGACAACCGCATCGTCGAGGGGGAGCACCTGGGGGAGGAAGGCCCGCAGATCGGCTTCGATCCTGGCCTGATTCTGCGACGTTGGCGGCACGATCGCCGCGGCGCTGACAAGCCCTGCCGCATCGATCGCGTAGCGGTGCCAGAGGAGCCCACGCGGAGCCTCGGTGGCATGGCTCCCGATCCCTTCGCGAAGCGGCAGGGGCGTTCGCGAAGGCTCGGTCGGACGGATCCACTGCCGAGCGATCTTCAGCGCCTCCTCACAGGCGGCGACGATCTCGATCGCCCGGGCCACGATCGAACGAAAGGGATTGAGCTGGGGCCAGTCGAGCCGGGCCGCCGCCCGGGCGGCAACTTCCGGAAGCCGATCGCGGCAAAGATTCAGCCGAGCGAGGGGGCCGACAGCGTACGGAACGCCGGAGGGGATGCGGACGGCATGGAGCGCCGTGCTCCAGGGCACCTGCCGCTCCTGAAAGTGCTCCGGGAACGCAGACGCGGGAATGTCGAGGCCGTCGCTCGACACGATCCGCCCGTCGTTGAGGGGATAGTCGTCGGGATGCCGCAGGGCCACGAAATCCTGCGGCCGATCGAAGGAGGGAAAGTCGAACCCGCTGACGGTTTCGACAAGCGCTCGCGCTGCCCCCAGCCCCCACTCGAGGTCGGCGACGAGATCGCGGACCGCCGCTTCGGCGGGCCAGGCGTGAAAGCCGCCGATGGCAACGTTGATCGGATGAACGGCCCGTCCCCCCACGACTTCCATGATCCGGTTCCCCAGACCTTTGAGGCGGAAGCCCGCCTCGACGAGCTGCGGATGATCGACCGCCATCGCAAACCCGCTCTCGTAGCCGAGGAAGTCGGGAGCATGGAGGAGATGAACGTGCAGCGCGTGGCTCTGGATCCACTCGCCACAGTAGAGGAGGCGGCGGAGGTCGCCGGCCCCGGCCGGCGGCTCGATGTCGAGCGCCGTTTCGAGCGCTCGGCAGGCGGTCATTTGGTAGGCCACCGGACAGATCCCGCAGATCCGGGCGACGATGTCGGGCACCTCGTGGATGGCACGACCGACGAGGAGCTTCTCGAAGAACCGGGGGGGCTCGTAGATGTTGAACTCGGCGATCTCGACGCCGTGTTCATCGACGCGAACGCGAAGCGCGCCCTCCCCCTCGACCCGGGCCAGCGACTTGACGGTGAACGAGCGCGATCCACTCATGGCGCGGCCTCTTCGGCGCGGGGGGCGGCCGCGAGCCGGTCCGCTTCGGCCCGGAACGGCGGCGCCCAGGCATTGATCCCATGGACGAGGCGGAGGAGATCGTCGCGCGGCACGCCGGCGGCTTCGTAGTGGAGGTTGATGCTGACGAGGTTGGGCGTGTCGCTCGGCCCGAAGCAGCCGAAGCAGCCGCGGCCATGCGCGGGGCAGATCGCTCGGCAGCCGGCCTGCGTCACCGGCCCCAGGCAGGGGACCCCGCGGGCCACCGCCACGCACACGACTCCCTCCGCCTTGCATTCGGCGCAGACGCTCGTCGATGGGACGCGCGGCTTCCGCCCCACGATCAGGGCGGTGAGGATCTCGACGAGCTGGCCGGTGTCGATCGGACAGCCGCGGAGTTCGAAATCGACCGGCACGTGCTCGGCGATCGCGGTGCTCGTAGCGAGCGTGTCGATGAAGGCCGGCGTGGCGTAGACGGCCGCTACAAAATCGTCGATCTTCCCCCAGTTGCGCAGCGCCTGAATGCCCCCGGAGGTGGCACAGGCTCCGATCGTGACAAGCGTTCGGCATTCGCGGCGGATCTCCCTGATCCGCTCGGCATCGTGCGCCGTTGTCACTGATCCCTCGACGAAGCCGATGTCGTAGGGACCGGGCTCGACGGCCCGGCTCGCCTCGAGAAAGTGGACGAAGTCGACCTTCGAAAGCAGCTCGGGATGCTTGCCGATGGCGGCGAGAAACTGGAGCTGGCAGCCGTCGCAGGAAGCGAACTTGTAGACCGCCACCCGCGGCCGGCGGGCGTGGGCCGGTGCGGCGGCGGAAATCTCGGCGGCGTGGGGATCGGTCATCGTGGCAGAGCCTTCGGGAACGATCGACGCTCCGATCACCATCACAGACAGCGAACACTCAACAGCTTCTCGATCCGGTCGTAACGAAACACCGGGCCATCGAGGCAGACAAAGTACGGCCCGAACTGGCACAGACCACACTGGCCGACGGCGCAGCTCATGTTTCGCTCGAGCGACATCCACACCGCTTCGGGGCCGAGGCCACGCTTCGCGGCCCCCTTCGCCACGCCTGCCATCATCGGATCGGGGCCGCAGCAGAGGATTCCGCTTCGTCCCGGCTCGAGGGGAAGCTGCGCGAGAAGATCGGTCACGAGCCCCACGCTCCCTGTCCATCCGGCTTCCGGGACGTCGACCGTGCAGTCGACATCGATCCCCGCCTCCCGCCAGGCAGCGTACTCGCTCGGGTAGAGGAGCCCCGACGGCGTCTTCGCGCCATGGAGAATCGTCACCCGTCCAAACCGGTCGCGGTGGCGGGCGACGTCGAGAATCGCCGCCCGCTGCGAGGCGAGGCCGAGGCCACCGGCCACGAAGATCAGGTCGCCGCCGGTGAGATCCCCGAGCGGCCAGGGCTTGCCGTAGGGCCCGCGGAGGAAGATCCGGTCGCCGACGACGAGCCTCGCCAGGGCGTCGGTGACATTCCCCACCGCCCGAACGGTGTGGGTGAGGAGATCTGGCGTCGCCGGATCCGAGCTGATTGAGATCGCCGCCTCACCGATGCCGGGGAGATAGAGCATGTTGAACTGCCCCGGCGCGAAGGCGTAGCGGGCACGGACGGCCGCGTCGACGATGCTCACGTCGTAGCTGCGGACGCCGGGCGTCTCGTCGCGGATGGCGACGATGCTCCCGGAGTGGGTCTGCCAGGGGTCGGCCGACAGCGTGGTCGGGCCAGGCCGGCCAGTAGCCAGGGGGGAGGGATTCATGGCGTGGCCCCGGTTGACGGGGCAGGGGTCTCCCGGATCGCGGCCACTTCCGCCGTCAGGTCGATCCCCACCGGGCACCAGGTGATGCAGCGGCCGCAGCCGGTGCAGCCGGAGGTGCCGAACTGGTCGATCCAGCCGCCGAGCTTGTGCGTCAGCCACTGCCGGTAGCGTGAGGCGGTCGTGTGCCGCACGCTCGTGCCGTGCATCCGGGCATGGTCGAGCGAGAAGCAGCTCGCCCAATGGCGCTCGCGCGTGACGGCGTCGCCGGAGAGGTCGGCCACCTCGGTGACGCTCGCGCAGAAGCAGGTCGGGCAGACGAGCGTGCAGTTGGTGCAGGAGAGACAGCGATCGGCCACCTCGAGCCAGCGCGGATGTTCCAGATTGGAGTAAAGGAGATCGCGGATGTTTTCCATGTCGAGGCTGCGGCCAGGCCCGCCGCCGCTCCCCTCGCGGGCCCACATCGCCCGCTCGAGGTCGACAGGCACTTGTTCGGCGGCAGCCACATCCTCCGGCGGCGACGGTCGGAGCAGCAGATCGGCCGCAATCGCGTCGATGACCGCTGCCCCCCGTTCCGAGCCGATCCGGCATTCATAGCGACGCGGGCCCGCGCTAGGGGCGACTCCATCGGCCGGACCGGGGCCGAGATCGACCAGGGCGAGGTCGGCCTGACGACCGGCCGACGCGGAACAGGCGGCGGGGCCAGAGCCAGTGGAATGACAGAAGCAGGTGGCAGCAGCCCGACGGCAATCGACCGCGACAAGGAACAGCCCGCTGCGCCGCCGTTGATAGGCCGGATCGATCGCGCTTCCTTCTTCGCTATTCCCACGGAGAAAGACCCGATCCTGGATGGCCAGCGCCGCCAGGTCACAGCCTCGCATCCCGATCACCGCAAGCGGCCTCTCCGGCGCCGCAGGAGCGCACTCCTCCCACAACCCCTCCACCCGCTCGAACCGGGCGATCGGCTCGCGCGGCGGAAAGAGAAAGTTCTTCAGCGAATGCGGCCCGACGACATGATCGAATGGGCCGGCCGATTCGTCCCGGTGGAGCCGGTAGTGCCCACCTTCCTGCTCGTCGATCCAGCCGGTGGGGAGGTCGTCGGCCGAGGCGAGATCGCGGAGCACAACTGCCCCG
>CANGGC010000274.1 GCA_947453125.1 Planctomycetaceae bacterium
GTGCCGGCCGGCGCGTCGGCCCGGGCGGCTGAAGCAAGGGGCATCAGCATCGCTGAGAGTCCCCCGACCATCCCCACAATCAGGCCGGCGACGGATCCCACCCTCAACAACTTGCTAACGCGACTCTTCCTTGGCCTTCTCCGCAGCATGGGCAGGAATCCTGTCGTAGACGCCGTCGAAGATGTCCACGTCGATGCGGAACGGTCTGTCGGTGACGGTGCACTCGCCAGAAAAAGGATAGCCGAAAAGGAAGACGAGGTAGATGTTCAGCGAGATCACGAGCGTCGTCAAGCCCGTGACGAGGAGTTGAAGCTGGTGGCTCTCGACAGCAAACAGCCCCACGAAGAACACCGTGATGACGCACCCTGTGACAAGCACGAACCACTCGATGCCAGACATCCCGTATTCGACGGTGTTCGCCCGATCGCGGCGCTGGTGCCACAGCTCCTGAGTGAGCCCGATGATGATCGGGTAGACCGCCTTCTCCGACTCTGCCGACGGCTCAAAATCGTCAAGGCACTGGGAAATGGCGATGGCCTCACGGCGCGCTTCCATGCTGACCTGGCCCTTTTTCATGAGCGGCCACTCATGCTCAACGACCTCGCGGACATACTCCCGGCACCGGCTGCGGAGGTCGCTGCGATAAGGCTCGGGCAATTGCTTGGCCAGCAGAAAGATATCGGCAACGCAATTGGACTCGGCCTGCACCCCGTCCAAGGCCTTCTCGAATCGCACGAGCGCATCGACCACGATCATGCCCAGCAAGACCGCGTAGAAGCCGCCCACGATCGCCATCAGATTGCCGGTGACATCGTGGGCCTGCCGGAGAGCCTCCGCGGAGAAGATCCGCCTCACGAGCAGCACCATCAACATCGAGCCGATGACGCTGCTCGAAACGATCAGCACTCCGGTAGTGCCACCCGAAAAAACCATCGCAAAGACTCCTTACGTCACGATTCCATGGAAACATCCCGAGCAACCTGGGCGGAGGTGTTCCCTGACTGTCCGTGGAAACAAGTCATTCATAAACTTTTTCCCCGAACAGCCCAAGGAAAGCTAAGAGCGACGCCCCGCGGGCGCTGCGCCGTCGCAGAGCGTCACCCGGCAGAGCGGGTGGATGCGGTATTCGACGCCGGTCTTGGCGTCGTAGCAGCGGAAACGGCTGCGGAGCTTCGGCCCCTTCAAGAACATCCGGCCCCCCTCGACGCGGAAGGCGGCCCCGACGGCCAACTCTTCGACGAGCTTCCGAGCCGGATCGGGGGCGTCGTAACGGGCCAGCGCCACGAGCAACCCGCGGTCGCTGCAGGTGGCCGCCGCCGGATCGCGGAGATAGCGGGCCAGCGCCCCCGAGACATCCTCCGGGAGTGCTCCCTGATCCACCACCGGCGCGAGGATCCGGCCAAACTCGCTCTTCCACTGGGCCCCATGGGGCAGGACGCGTCGCGAGAACGGCTTTCTCGGGCGGACATGCTTCTCCCAGGTAACGGCATGGGCGATCTCGTGGAGGAGTGTCGTCAGGAAGGCATAGGGATTGAGATCGTCGTTGACGGTGATCCGGTGGATCGTTCGGCCACGGACCGGCGCCCGATGGTCGCCGAGCTTGGAGCGCCTCGCGGGCACCGAGCGCACCTCGACTGCCGCACCGGCCAGATGCTCGCCCCTGAGCAACTCGGCCACGTAGTCGGCCGTGCCATCGGGCAGGTGCCCTCGGATCGCTCGGATTGCCTTCCCTGATTCCATCGCGATTACGGCCTCCGCCGCCTTGTGCTGCTGCCGGTCGCGCGGCCTTCATCAAGCCGGAGCCGGGCATCACCGGCTCCCTGATCTTTTGAACGCCTGCAACGGGCTCCGCAGCATAGAGGGGCGACAGCCGGGCCGTCAGCGCGTCCCCCGCGTGGATGAATGGGCATCGCAAGCGGGCGCCCAGCGGGGCAATCGCGGCCCAAACGGGAACCGGACTGGAATTGGCGGGCTGTCGGGCTCGGCGGTAGACTCCTCCCCGGGGGGAAGCATCGTTTTTTCCTCATTCCTTCAATAGCTCCAGGGGAGATTCGTTTCCATGTCTGGCCAAGCAGGCGCCTCGCGCCGTCAGTTTCTCGGTTCGTCAGGCGTAGGCGCCGCAGCGATCGCCGGGGGCTTCGTCCCCGCCTTCGCCTGGACCTCAAAGACCTTCGCCAACGAGTCGGCCAACGACCGGCCGCGGATCGGCTGCATCGGCACCGGCTCCATGGGCACCGGCGACGCCCACCAACACGCCCAGTTCGGCGACATCCTCGCCGTCTGCGACGTCGACGATCGCCACTCGTCACGGGCCCGCGAGGATGGCAACATCGGCAAGGGGAAGGCCGATGCCTACCGCGACTACCGGAAGGTCCTCGACCGCAACGACATCGACGTCGTCAGCATCGTCACCACCGATCACTGGCATGTGAAGATTGCCATCGAGGCCCTCCAGGCCGGAAAGCACGTCTTCTGCCAAAAGCCGCTGTCGCTGACGCTCGAAGAAAACCAACTTTGCCGCAACGCCGCCGAGAAGTTTCCCAAGCAGGTGTTCTTCATCGGCACCCAGCAGCGGAGCCAAAAGGATCAGTTCCTCAGGGCCGTGAACATGGTCCACAAGGGGCTCCTCGGGCCGATCAAGAAGGTCACCGTTGGCATCAACGGCGCCCCGACCGGCGGGCCCTTCCCGATCGCCGATGTGCCGAAGGAACTCGACTGGGACATGTGGCAGGGGCAGGCGACGGCAGTTCCCTTCCGCGAGAAGCGCTGCCACTACGAGTTCCGCTGGTGGTACGAGTATTCTGGCGGCAAGTTCACCGACTGGGGCGCGCATCATGTCGACATCGCCCAGTGGGCCCTTCAGGAAGACTCGAAGGGGAAGGGGCCGACGAGCATCGACGGCACCGACGTCAAGCACCCCGTCCCCTACAAGGACGGCTACACGACTGTCGACGACTGCTACAACA
The DNA here is from genome assembly GCA_947453125.1 of Planctomycetaceae bacterium. Lineage (GTDB taxonomy): Bacteria > Planctomycetota > Planctomycetia > Pirellulales > UBA1268 > QWOP01. Next base: position 2,967 of record CANGGC010000274.1, read on the forward strand.
CGGCCCACGACTTCGCCGTGGTCTGCAAGTTCCCCTCGGGCGTCGAGATGGTGATCGACAGCCGCTCCGACAACGGTGTCCTGTTCGAGGGGGAGAAGGGGCGGATGTTCGTGAACCGCGAGAAGTGCACCGGCAAGCCGATCGAGGAAAACTGGGACAAGGACCAGTTCACCGATGCCGACGTCCAAAAGCTCTACAAGGGTAAGCCCTTCGAGGGGCACAAGGAGAACTTCTACCGCTGCATCCGCGAAGGGGGCCTGCCTGTCTCCGACGTCTACAGCCACATCGTGGCAATGAACACCTGCCATCTGGCGAGCATCGCCGGCCGTCTCGGCCGGACGATCAAGTGGGATCCGGCCGCGGAAAGAATTGTCGGCGACGATCAGGCTGCCACGTTTGCCGCCCGGACGCCGCGGAAGGGTTTTGAGATCGCCCGCGTCTGACGACGAATCTCACAGAGATCAACAGCGGCGGTGGCTTTCCTCGCGAAGGCCACCGCCGCTTCTTTTTCATCAGAAATGCAACGACTCGCTCACTCGCACCCCAAATTGCGTCTCTGGCGAGGGGTAGCCTCCTCGGTGGCGAGCCTGTGGGTGATTCGTCGGCGGGGCCGGCAAAAGTTTCGTCGTTCCTCGGAGGAACCTCGTCACTCCTCAAGCGTTCGCCGATCCCCGCCTTGCCTACGCGTTGGCAACGACCAGCAACGACCAGGACCAGATGACGCTCACTGGCGAGGGGTCGCCCGTGTTCCGAGAGCCGGCCTCGCCGGTCAGCGGAGCCCGGAGGGCGAAAGCGCCAGCGGCGCGGAGAGAGCGGAGGGCATGGATGCCCGGAGCGAACGTCCGGCGACGGGATACGGGCGACCCCGAAGCTGCCACGGGGCGCCGTCAACAACCCCCTACCAAACAAACCACGCCAGCGAGATCACAGCCCCGAAGCCCCGGTCGTCTCCTGCTGCCGCTGTTCCTTCTTGAGGGGGAACTCGACGACGACGAGCTTCTTCGTCTCCGGGTCGTAGGCCCATTCCTGGTAGTAGGGAAGCATCGGCAGCTGCATGCCGTCGGGCTTCCCCTTGCCGATGACGCGGGTCATGAACTCGTCGTAGTCCATCGGCTTCGGCCCATGCTCCGCCTCCACCAGTTGCATCTGGTGCTCGACGGCCATGATCCCGATCTTGCCGACGCTCGTCCGGTAGGCATCGGAGGTGACCGCGTCGAGGCCGCCGCCGGTGATCGACATCTCGGCCATTTGGCCACCCTGCTGGAGCGCGTCGGCCAGCGGCATGATGTTTTGCGTCGTCTTCCCGATCGTCTTGCGGGTCTCGATCGGCGGGGTGGTCGATGAGACAGGCTTTGGCTTCGAGGGCTCGCAGCCGGTGACGAGGGCTGTCGCGAGCACGGCCGTGGCAACCGACGCGGGAATCGATCCGTGTGTCATGCCCATCGAAGATTCCTCGGTGACCGGGAGTGACTCAATCGCCCAAGCTGCTCTGTGGGCTGCCCTGAGGCAGGATACTGGCCCCGGCCCGGGGCGGGCAACCATCGACGCCGCTCCGCCGGAAGGGGATGATGGCCGGAAACGATTCTTTCCCCCCAAGAGCCCTCGAGCCCCGCCATGCGCCACCTTTGCATCCTTGCCGGAATCGCCCTGTCGGGATGCCTCGGGCCCTTGTCGCTCCGGGGCGCCGAGCCGGCACCGGCACCAGTCGAGATCCCGGCCTGGGTGTGGGAGACGACGGGCGTCGGCTACACGCTTTCGGGGATGAGTCGGGAACAGCGCGAGGAGACGGTGCGGCATGGCGTGACGATCAGCGAGATGAACTTCGTCGATCCTTTTTATCCGTATTACGACAGCCAGCTCCTCCACAAGCGCAGCCCCCATGTGGCGCTCGCGAAGATCGAGGAGGAGA
>CANGGC010000275.1 GCA_947453125.1 Planctomycetaceae bacterium
ATCTGGTCGACCCATCTCGGTTCGCCGGGGCAGCCGATCGTGACGGCATCGGTGGGACAGGAGCTCGTCCTCGTGCCGCGGGGCAATGAGCTCTACGCCCTCGAGCGCTCGACCGGCCAGGTGCGTTGGCAGCAGCATCTCGGGAAATCGCCGATCGCCGGTGGCGCCGTGGCCGGCGAATGGGTCTATCAGCCCGAGGGCTCGGCGACAGTCCTCCGCCTGCCGACCAACCCCTACCGCGACACCGGCGTCGGCCCGACGACGGCCGAGTCGCGGACGGGGTCGCGGAAGGCCGGTGCCCGCCGCGCCGACACGGCCGCCGCCGATGCCGCCCGGACAGGCAAGGGAAAGCCGGTGTCCTCCCTCACCTCGGCCCAAAAGCGGGCCCGGATGGACGCCACAGAGAACCTCAAGCCGATCACCCTCAACGGCGGCGGGATCGTCGAGCGCCCCATGATCGCCTTCGGTAGCGGCGTCATTTGGACGGCCCGTGACGGCACGATCACCTCGCTCCAGCAGGGCGACCGCGACTGGCAACGGAACGAGTTCTACCTCGACAGCCCGCAGGCCGGTCCGCTTGCCACGCGTGGCACCTCGATCTTCGCCACGACCGTCAACCGCGATCTGGCCCGGATCGATTCGCTCGACGCCGGGGCCGAGTTGCGTGTCAACTGGCGTGTGCTCCTCGACGGCCAGCCGGAGGAGGATGGCCCGTTCGTGGCCGGCGACAGGATCGTCGTGTCCTTGGGCGAAAAGGGGCTCCGCTGCTATTCGACCGAAACCGGCGAGCTCCTCTGGGCCAATGCCTGCCCGGGGGAGATCCTGGCGGTGATGGGGGATCGGATCTGGGTTCGCGACCGCACGAGCCACCTCTCCTCGATCGACCTGATCACCGGCGTTGCCTTGAAGCAGTATTGCTTCGGTGCCTTCGACACACTCGTCGTCAATCACCAGACCGACCGCCTCATTCTCGCAAGCCCCTCCGGCACGCTTGTCTGCCTGAAGCCCAAGGGCGCCGGAGCACCGAAGTCGTGGAGCGATCTCCAGCCTCTTCCCGAGCCGGAAGTGGAAGCGAAGCCGACCCGTCCGGCCCCGCAGCCGAATCCCCCCGAGCATCTGCAAAACAAGCCCAACGCCTTCGATGACGAACCGGCCGCCGATGCCGCCGAAGAACCGATGGACGAAGAAGCCCCTGCCGACGCTGATGCCGACGCCGACTTCGGTGCCGAGCCGGGCATGGACGACGAGCCCCCGGCCGACGACGCGAGCGGCGACGACCCGTTCAACGCCCGCGATTCGTGAGCCGGAGCCGGGCCGCTCGCCCCTTCGCGAAGCCTTGAGCGAAAAAGGGGCCTACCGTCTCATCCGGTGGGGATCCGGCGCTACCGAGTCACCCAGTTCCGCTGGACTTTGCTGTGCTAGCTGTGGTGGCTGGCACCTTTATCCTCCGCCTCGATTTTCTACCGGAATGAACGCCGGGCGATCTGCCTGCTGAGTCCAGGCTGGGACGCCGAGCAAGGGACCGGGTGCCCGAGTGGAGCTCGGCTGCTACCAGAGCCGTGAGACGCCATAGGCATCGAGCATCGCATCAACGCTCACCACTTCAATCGACTCGGCCAACGCCTGGGCAGGACGTCAGTGTCGGCTGCGGCGATCGGCTGATCACCGCGGGTGATCGTCAACTCTTCCCCCGCACGGAGGTGATCAATCAGCTCCGCAAGTCGGGCCTGTGCTCCTTGAATTGTCACCGTGGCCATGGCTCGGCACCTCACTTTGGCATTTCAACCCCTCACCCGGAATCTGATTCTACCCCCCGCATCCGAGGACCGCGCCGCCCGCTCACCGGCCGCGCAGGCTCGACATCGGCACGCGCGACTTCGGATCCTGCTGCCAGCTCACGGCGAGGAGGTCGTAGAGCTCCGCGTCGCCGCGGATGAGCCGGTGCGGATCCTGGAAGAAGCACTCACTCGCCACGGCGAAAAACTCCACCGGGCTCTCCGCTGCGTAGTCGTCGAGCGCCACACTCCGCCCCTCGTCGAGGGCTTCTTCATAGCGCTCGCGGCAGGCCGTCAGCCGCGCCGCCCAGTCGCGGCCGTCCACGCCGCGCGGCAGCGGCGGGAGGCCGTCGAACGGGCCGTTCATGGCGTCGACGAGATGGGCAAACTCGTGGATCACCACCGAACGCGGGCCGTCCTGGAGGAGCCCACCACGCCGTACCGCTGGCCAGGCGAGGACGACGCTGCCACCATTCCAGGCCTCGCCCAGGCGGCGCTCCCGCCACTCCAGATGCACGCCCCCCTCGAGCGACGTCGCCTTCTTCCCCACCCAGTCGCCCGGATAGACGAGGATCGACTTGAGCCGGTCGAAGAGTTCGTCAGGGAAGCCAAGCGCGACAAGGCCCGCCTGGCCGGCGATCGCAAGGCGGACGTCGTCGTCAATTCGCTGCCCGCCACATCCCTCAAACCGCTTCTCGGCGAGGAACAGGGCAATCCACTGGCGCCACCGCCGCGAGTCGCCTTCATCGAGCCAAGCCGCCTGCCGGCAGACTCTTGAAAGCGTCTCGTCCCAGGGAGCAGGAAAAGGACGCTGGCAGATCGCCCGGCGCCGGCGGGATCGCAGCCAGGAGAAGATCATGAATCACCGGTCTGGATCACCGCGCCGGATCACCGGAGTGAATCACCACCTGGCCCGGCCGCGCCACAACCAGAGCGGCCGGCGATCGATTGAATCGCCAAGCGAACGTTACGGCCGACTGACATCGGGCATGATCTTAAAGCCGTACTGATTCAGATCGAGCGCCAGGAAGATGCAGCCGATCGCCAAGGCGATGAACGCGAGCACGAGCATCGCCGTGTAGACATTCATCGGCGGGCGGGAATCGTTGGCCATTGCTGCGAGACTCCTGACTGCACTGCCGCTCTCCGCGGCCGATCCATTCCTGACTCATGCCCCGCCTGGGTCGACCCCCGGGCGGGGCGGGGACTATCCTCCGATCGATCAGGCCCGCAGCCGCGTTGCGACCTTGTCGCCGCGCTGGATGACGCCGCGGACAAACTCGCGGATCACTACCGCCACCGCCTTGTCGGGCTTGATGCTCACGACGCGGACGCGGCCGAGATACTGATCATTGCGGTAGACGTCGAGCTCATGCCCCATCTGCAGGCCATCGTCGCCCCCAAGCGAGAGCTCGATCGAGTCGTCGATGACGTTCGTGACCACGCCGTCGATCTTCGGCACCGCGTCGCGGGGGAGGTTGTCGATCGAGAGGCCACTCTGCTGGAGGAGGAGACGGGCGTTGGCCACCTGCTTCTCGAGCTGGGCCTTCCGCTCGCTGGCGATCTCGAGGAACGATTCCTTCTCGTGAAGCTCAGAGGCGATCTTGGCAGCCCGATCGACTTGCTCGTCGACCTTGTCCTGCTGGGTGCGGACCTCGGAGCGGAGTTCGGCGACCACCTTCGAGGCGGCCTCGAGCTCCTTGCGGGCGGCAGCCAACTCGGCCTGGGCCTTCTCGCGCTCAAGCTCCCGGGCCTCCTTCTCCTTGCGGAGGACTTCGAGATCCTTGTTCTTCTCCTCGAGCGCGGTCTGGATCTTCGCCACCACCTGATCGCGGGCGGCCTCGGAGGCAGCCACTTCGGATTGGAGCTTGGTGATCTCGGCGGAAAGGTTGTTGCGATCGGTCTTGGCCTGATCGAGCTGGGCCTTGTAGCCGAGCTGCTGGCCGGCCTTGATCTGCTCGCGGGTCCGCATGATCTCGTCGCGCCAGTTGGTGTGCGTCGAGTAGAGCGCCACTGCGAAGCTCATGAACACGAGGCTCATGATGAACAACGCGAACACGAAGATCTTGCCGATGGTGTTCATGGCTTGCCTGCGGGCCCTTCCTGGGCGTGGGACCGGAGGCTTTTAGGCGCGGAATCCCCGCGCAGAAACCGTCCGGCATTTTTTCAGGATAGTTGTGGATCGGCAGGGGGGTCAACGATCCTGCACCCCGTCGCTTTCGCCATCCCCAACCGGCCCAGTCGCGGTAGCCGGCAGAGTCGGCCGATCGCGATTCAATCGCGGAAAAAAAGCCCTTTCGACAAGCAGGAGAAGGAGCAGACCGGCCGCCGTGGCCGTCGGAACCGGCCCGGCAAGGAGCCAGGGGCTCGTCCGCCCGTCGGGGTGGACGGCGGCCCGGATCGTCCCCGTCGCCCGCCGCGGCCCGCGCTCGAGCAACCGGCCACAGCCGTCGATGACCGCCGAAAAGCCGGTGTTGGCGGCGATCGCCAGGGGGGTGCGCACCTCCACGGCCCGGAAGATGCCGCTGGCCAGATGCATGTCGAGTTCGCTCGATCCCCAGAACCAGCCGTCGTTGGTGAGGTTCACGAGGATGTCGGGGCGGGCCCCCGCCGCGGCCGAGCGATTGACCACCCCGCGGATCGCCCCCGGCAGGGCCGTCTCGTAGCAGATCGTCGGCGCCACCCGCAGCCCGGCGACCGTCACCACCACCGGCTCCAGGCCGGCAGTCAATCCGGCAGGGAGCGGCGTCAGCCGGTAGAGGATCGGGAACCGATCGGCCAGCGGCACCGTCTCGCCGAAGGCCACCGGGAACATCTTGTCGTAGCGCCCCACGGGCACGCCGCCGGCATCGAGGAACAGCGCCGAGTTGAAGTGGAAGACGCCGCTCGATGAGCGGTCGGAGACGAGCTGCCGATCGACTCCCACGAGCCACGTGCTGGTGTAGCGTCGGGCATGGGCGGCGAGCGGATCGATCCGATCCTGCTCGAGGATCGCCCGGCAGCGGGCCTGACGGACGGCAGCCGATTCGATGCCGGCGTCGTGCTCGGTGTGGATGTCGCCGCGGTGGCTCTCAGCG
>CANGGC010000276.1 GCA_947453125.1 Planctomycetaceae bacterium
CGTTTGCCGTGCCCAAGGATGCGACTCAGGCCGTGGTCACCCTCCCGGGAGGCACCCGGCATGTGGCCCGGGTGACCGGTCGCGATCTCGCCCGCGGTCTGGTGCTTCTCAAGATTGATCTGCCTGCGGGGATGCCTCCGCTGCCGGTGATGGAGGCGGTGCCGCGTGAGGCTCTCTCGGTCGGACAGGGAACGCTCGTCCTGGGACGGGCTTGGAGTGCGAGCGAGCCGAGTGTCGGGGTGGGGATCCTCTCGGCCACCAACCGGGCCTGGGGGCGGGCGGTCCAGACCGATGCCTCCGTCTCTCCGGCGAATTACGGCGGGCCGCTTATCGATCTCGAGGGCCGGGTGATCGGGGTGTTGGCTCCGCTCCCCGCCGAAGCCGCGGGGATGATGGCGGGAACGGAGTTGTATGACTCCGGGATCGGTTTCGCCGTCCCCTTGGAGGACATCCTCCGCGTGCTCCCCCGGCTCCAGGCGGGGGAAACGCTCTCCCCTGGCATCATCGGGATCGGCTACACCTCCCGCGATCCATTCACGGCTCCCCCCGTGGTGGCGAGCTGCCGGGCCGATTCGCCGGCTGGACGCGCCGGGCTGCGGGCCGGGGACCGGATCGTCGAGGCCGGCGGTCGCGCCGTGAGTCGTGTGGCCGAACTCCGGCACGCCATTGCTCCGCTCTACGCGGGGGATGCGATCGATCTCGTCGTCGAACGTGGCGAGGCCAGGGAAAGGATTGCGGTGCGCGTTGAACTCGTCGCCACGCTCCCCCCGTGGCGTCGGCCCGTGCTCGGACTTGTGCCACGCCGTGCCGGGCCCGGTGCTGCCGGTGATCCCGCGGGCGAAAAGCCCGCTGATGGTGATGCTGCAAAGCCCGGAGTGAGCGTGGCGTGGACCTGGCCTGACGGTCCGGCCGCCCGGGCCGGGATCGAGCCGGGGGACCGGATCACCTCGGTGCGATTGCAGGCCGATGGAGGTGCCGCGGAGCCTGCGCCGCTCGACGTCACCACGCCTGCCATCCTCGGCGGATTTCTCGCCGGTCTCGATGCCGGCGCCGTCGTCGAAGTGGCCTTCGATCGTGGCGGCGAAGCAAAATCGATCGGCGTGCCGTTGGTGACGCAGCCGACGGCGGTGCCGATCGGGATGCCCACGACCGAGGCCGATCCCGCCACGACTGCGGTCGAGCGACTCGGTGCGGCGGAGATCGTCCGGCCGGCGTGGGCTGTGCTCCCTGCGGCAACGGCGCAAGCTCCTCTCGGCGTGCTTGTCTATTGCGGTCAACCCGCCGGTGGTGCCGGTGGCAAACCGGCCCGGGCCGCGGAGTTTGACGAAGCATCGAAGCGTGAAGCCGAACGGTGGCGGGGGGCCGCCACGCGGTATGGCGTCGCCGTCGTGCTGCCGCAGTCGTCCGACCCTCAGCGGTGGGGCCGTGAGGACATTGCCACCCTGGCCAGGACCCTCGACGGACTGCGGTTGCGCCGCGCCATCGATCCTTCGCGGGTCGCCTTCGCGGGGAGCGGTGCCGGTGGCGCCTTCGTCTGGCTTGCGGCCGATGCGCTCGGGCCTGCCGTCCGTGGGGTGGCGCTCCTCGACGCCACGCTCCCCCGTCAAGCGACGGTTTCCCCGACCGAGCCTGGCAAGAGCCGGTCTGTCCTGTTCGGATCGCTCCCCGGAGCCGCCGTGAACCGGATCGACGACGACCGTCGCCGTCTCGAGGCCGCCGGCTATCCGGTCGGCCTCCTTCCGGACCTTGCTGGCGACGGGCTGCCGACGGAAACGCTCTGCTCATGGGTCGAGAGCTTGGGGGTGCTGTGATCGACCGGGAGCGGGAAGGCTCGCGGGCCACCGGCCCGCTGGGCTTGCGGATCCTGCTCCTCGACAAGCATGTTGTCGTGGTCGACAAGCCGCCCGGGATGCCGAGTGTCCCGGCTCGCACGCCGCACGACCCGCCCGATGTGGCCACCGTTCTCGCCGCCGGTGAACTTGCCGACCAGCCCCGCCCGGAAGCCGTCCACCGTCTCGACCGTGACACCTCAGGGGTGCTCATTCTCGCCCGGACAGCCGAAGCCAGGGCCGCCCTCGGTCGGGCCTTCGAGGGGGGGCTCGTCCGGAAGTCGTATCGCGCGCTCGTCGTCGGTCGGTTGCCTGGGCCTGAGGGGGTGGTCCATCTGCCGCTGGCGCCGGATGCCGCCGCTCCCCCCCGCCAGCGCGTCGATCCGATCCTGGGGCGCGCTGCCACGTCCCGGTGGATCACGGTCGAAGGAGTGGGGCTTCCCGAGGGCGTGACGGCGGTCGATCTGAATCCCGTTACCGGACGGTCGCACCAGCTCCGCGTCCACATGGCCTGGCTCGGTTGCCCGGTGCTTGGAGACAGGCTCTATGGGCCCACCCCATCCGTCGGCCGGCTCTGGCTCCACGCGGCGCAGATCACCTTTCCCCATCCGGCGAGTGGTCGGCCCTTGACCTTGATTGCCCCCCTCGCGGTCGACCTCTGAGATCGTCGACGCGTTGAGCGGTGCGTCGGCCCGGTTGCGAACGTCGGCCGACAATCTTCCCCCCCCGGCTCCCGCGATCTGCATGGAACTTCGGCATCACCCTGCCCGGAAACTGGGCCGTGGGGGCAATGGTCGCCCAAACCAGACGGTCGATTCGCGCCAGATAACCGCCGGAAATGAGAATGAATCTCCCTGGTTTTCAAGTCTTTTTGCTGTATCCAGGACTCTTGACGCCGGATCGCTTGGGCAATTGGCACGCCGTTTGAATTGAGGAGAAGCACGGAGGTTTTCGGACCCCCGTCCGAGGATCGAACACTGCGGAGGTGTTCGTCCCGGACCGCAACCCCTCTGGAGTGCCCATGCGATCCCTCTGTGTTACGGAGTCAGCGGCCAATCTCCTCGTCAGCCGGGTGGTCAAATCGCTCCCGCGGTTGACGTCGGTGCTCACCGGCACCGGAACGGTCGGAATGGCCCTCGTTCTGGCGACGCTATCGGGCATGGCCATCGCTCAGGACTCGGTCCCCGCTCCGCCTCCCATCCCCACGACCGAGGAGATGGTGACAAACCTCTGGCTCGCGGCCGACACCGTCTGGGTGCTGATTGCCGGGATGCTCGTGTTCTTCATGAACCTCGGCTTCGGATGCGTCGAGTCGGGCTTCGCCCGGGCCAAGAACTGCGTCAACATCCTCTCCAAAAACTTCATCGTCTTCGCCGCCACGGCGATCGCCTTCTGGTTCCTCGGCTGGGATCTGATGTTCGGCACCGATGCCGGCGGCTGGATCGGCAACTCCGGCTCGTTCATGGTTGGGGCGGCCGACAACAGCCCGGCCGTCGGTGACAAATATGCCGGTGCCTACGGCTCGATCAGTTGGACCGGCGTCCCCCTGTGGGCCAAGTTCTTCTTCCAACTGGTGTTCGCCGGGACTGCCGCGACGATCGTCTCCGGTGCCGTCGCCGAGCGGATCAAGTACCACGCCTTCATCCTCTTCAGCTTCCTCATGGCCGTGGCGATCTATCCGGTCACAGGGCACTGGATCTGGGGAGGCGGATTCCTTGCCCAGAAGGGCTTCTGGGACTTTGCCGGATGTTCCGCGGTGCACTCCGTGGGAGGCTGGGCCGCGCTCACCGGGGCGATGATCCTCGGGCCGAGAATTGGCAAGTACGCCGCCGACGGACGTGTTCAGGCGATTCCGGGCCACAACATGTCGCTGGCGTTCATCGGCTGCCTTGTCCTCTGGTTTGGCTGGTTCGGGTTCAATCCGGGGAGCACGATGAGTGTTGCCGGTGACGGTGGTCGGCTCGCCGCTCAGGTGGCCGTCAACACCAACTCCGCCGCGGCGGCAGCGACGATCACGGCGACGATCACCGCTTGGCTCCTCCTCGGGAAGCCCGATATCGGCATGACGCTCAACGGTTGTCTCGCCGGGCTCGTTGGCATCACCGCCAGCGCCGCCTACGTGACTGTTCCGGCCTCGGTGCTGATCGGAGCAGTCGCCGGTGTGATCGTCGTCTTCTCTGTCATGTTCTTTGATCGCCTCAAGATCGACGACCCAGTCGGAGCGACGAGCGTCCATCTCGTCTGCGGGATCCTCGGCACGCTCTGCGTCGGGCTCTTCAACTCGAGTGACTTGTCGCAATCGGTGGTTGCCGGACCGTTCGGATCGATGGTCGCCGGTGGTCCGAAGGCGGGCCTCTTCTACGGCGGTGGAGTCGAGCAACTCTGGATCCAACTCCTCGGCGTCCTCGCCGTCGGGGCCTATGTCGCTCCGGTTTCGGCGATCTGCTGGTTCATCCTCAAGTTCGCGGTGGGCCTGCGGGTCTCGCCGCACGAAGAGATCGAGGGGCTCGACATCGGTGAGCATGGCAACGAGGCCTACCACGGCTTCCAGTTGATCCGCACCGAATAACGGTGGTCACCAGCACCGTCCACCGTCGGGGGACAGGAGAAGTCCCCCGACGGTCACGATCCAGAAGGATGCCCCAACGGCTTGGGTGGGCACTCCGCCTAGCTCACCCAGGCCGGGGCATTCTTCGGGGTCGTCTTCAGGAGCGTCGCCAGGGCCGGGGGCCGATCCCCGGCCCGGATGATTGGTGACAGCCGGCTCGCCGGGGTAGCTTGCCACCTTCCCACACGGGACGTGTTTGCGGGTAGGCTGTCGTGAGGGAGGTACGTCGTCGGTGAAGCTCATCATCGCCATCATCCAGCCGGCGCATCTCGAGAGCGTCAAACAGGCGCTCTCGGAAGTCGAGGTCTTCCGGCTTACGGTCCTCGACGTTCAGGGGTTTGGGCGTCAGCGGGGGCATGTCGAGAGCTACCGCGGCCATGAGATCGCGGTCAATCTTCTCCGCAAGGTCCAA
>CANGGC010000277.1 GCA_947453125.1 Planctomycetaceae bacterium
CCGAAGTAGGCTTCGGTCATCTCGGCGAAAAACTCCTTCTGATCGGTGAGGCCGTAATGCTTCACGCGTGAGCCGTCATAGAGAAGGGCTTCGTCTCCCTTGCCGCTCTTTTTGAAATCCTCCCAGGCGGCGAGGACGCGCGGTTCGTCGAAGCCGAGAACCTGATCGTGATAGGCATGGGCGAGTTCGTGGAGGATGACCCACGGCTGCTCGTTGATGTTACGCCTCGTGGCGACATCACGGGCCCGGGGAAGGTGGACACACTTCTCCAGGCTGCGGGGATAGCCGTTGTCAGCGAGCCAGTTGGCGCTGGGGTGGTATTGCATCGAGCCGAGCGTGCCACATTCCTTGTCGAGGACGATCGTCACCTTGCGGAGGACGTCGACTTTCTCTTTGGGGAGAACGATGCGAATCTCGGTGAGCTTGGCGGCAAGAAAGGCGAGCGCCTCGCGGCCGAGGGCCTCGTCGGCCCCTCCCGGCAGGAGGGCATCGTCGACGATGATCGAAAACCCCTCGATCGTCCGCCGGGAGCGGGAAGCGGGCTGGCTTGGCTTGGGGGGCGTCGTCTCGGCGGCGACCTGCGCCGTGGGTGGCGCGTCGGCGGGGGTGGCCCTCGCCACCGACACGCTTGTGGCAGGCCAGAGAGCCGTAGCGGCAGCGAGCAATCTGACGGCGGCAAGGATCGAGCGATCGATCGTCACGGAAGGGACGGAGTGGAGCTTTGCGGCGCGGGGCATGGGAGTGATCCGGATTGAGGAAAAGGACGCAGTGAGTTTACCGGGAGGTCATGGCGTGCGGTGGCAGAGACCGCGGCGATCGGCCTGTCGGCCCGCTCCCCAACCCGACTATGCTGCAGCCCAGGGCCCTGGCCGAGGGTTGATTCCACCTCTTGATGTCGCCTTCCAGGGACGGGCCCTCGTGGAGCGGGTCGAGGCGATACGCCGATGGAACCGTTTTCATCCTCGACAAGCTCAATGGTTGGAATGAGGCCGGCGATGCCCCCTGCTGCCACCCAGCCCCCCGGCTTTCCCAGTCTCGCGTCTCCCCCCCTGTCCCACGCGACGTGGCTGGCGACGCTGGTCGGGTATTTCCGGCCGCGTTCGCTCGCCGCGGCCCTTGAGGTGACGCTGCTCGACGGGGATCGTGTGTCGCTCGCGCCGCAGTTCTCACTCGACGGGTTTTCCGTCCCCGGAGCGCTCGTTGCCCCGCCGCGAGGGCGGCCGGTCGCCCCGCTTCAGACGATCCTCGGCCATCGGGTTCGTCTCGATCCTGCGGCGCGGGGGGTGATCGAGCGGATCGGCGGCGAGCCGGTCGCCGCGCCCCTGGCCGAGGCCGGGCCGGCGCTCGTAGCCCTCGCCATGGCTGGCGTGCCGCTGACGCTTCGCGGCACAGGCGAGAAGTTCGTCGTCGGCCCGGCCCTTCCGCGGGTGAGCCTGTCCCTCGGCACCGACGATGCTCTTGCCGTTGGCTCGACGCTTGTCGCCCCCGACGGTGCGACGGTCACCAAGCCTGCCGATCTCGCCCTCCTCCGGGCCAGGGAGGGCTGGCATGCCGACTCGCGATGCCTCGTCCGCATCCCCCTCACCGGCACGTCCCTCGATCGGATGCTCTTGCTCGATGGCGGGGCCCTGATGCTCCACGGCTCCGAGATCCCTGCGTTTCTCGAAAGTCTGACCCGCCACGCGTCTGCGATCGGTGCAATTGATCGGGGCCTGGGGGTCGCGGAGGCGCACCGCCTCATCAATGCTCCGGCGACGACCGACTTCCGTGTCGGCGTCGTCGAACGTTACGGCCAGTCACTCCTCCGCGTCGATCCGATTCACCGCCACGAGCGCTTTCAGGTCGGGCACGACGAGGCTTCCGCCGCGCATGCCGGCGGCGAGCGGTGGATTCGTCGCCGCGGAGCCTGGATCGCGATCGACGGCGAGCGCGTCGCTGCAATCGATCGGACGGCCGCGGCACTCGGGCTGGCGCTCACGGGGGAGGGATTTGAGTTTCCTGCGGCTGACAGGGAACGGGTGCTCGGGGCCTTCGCCACGCTCGGCGGGATCCGGCCGACGGAGGCGTTTGGGCATTTCCTCGCCTGCCTGGCCGATTTCGACCAGATCGAGGAGGTGCCGCTCCCCGCGAACCTCCGCGCCGGAGTCCAGCTCCGCCCCTACCAGCGGCACGGCGTCAACTGGCTCTGCTTCCTCCAGCGCTTCGGGCTCAATGGCATCCTCGCTGATGACATGGGCCTCGGAAAGACGCTCCAGACGCTCGCGGCCGTGGAACGGGCCCGGGAGATCGGTGGCTCACCTCTTCCGGTGCTCATCATCTGCCCGACCTCGGTGATGCTCAACTGGCGCAGCGAGATCGGGAAGTTTCTCGAGCACAGCGAGACGATCCTCTTCCATGGGCCCTCGCGCGGCCGGCTGGTGGAACGGATGACGGCGGCCGCCGACGCCCCTGCCGACAGTCCCGGGCTGTTCGTGATCACGAGTTTTGATTGCGCCCGGATCGATCACGACACCCTCAACCGCATCCCCTGGCTGTACGTCATTGTTGACGAGGGGCATACGATCAAGAATCCCGACGCCAAACGATCCAAGGCGATTAAGACGATTCCCGCCCGTCACAAGCTCGCCCTCACCGGCACCCCGATCCAGAACAAGCTCGAGGAGCTGTGGTCGCTGTTTGACTTCGCGATGCCAGGATTCCTCGACACGCGTTCCGCCTTCCGGCGCCGCTATACGGTCAACCACCGGGTCGACTGGCCGGCCGTCAACGACCAGCTCATCCCCCGCATCCGGCCGTTCGTCCTCCGCCGGCTCAAGAGCGCCGTCGCCCGGGATCTTCCCGAGAAGATCATCGTCGAGCGCCAGGTGCCCCTCACGCCGCTCCAGGTGACGCGCTACAACGCCGTCCGCGACAGCGTCGAATTCCGCCAAATGCGCGAGGCGGTCGAGCAGCACGGCGTGGCCCGTTCTCAGACCCACATCTTCGCGGCGCTGACGAAGCTCCAGAACATCTGCAACCATCCCTGTTTCGAGTCGGGGCTCGCTTCTCCCCGCAGTGCCCTCCCGGCCGACTCCGGCAAGCTCGATCTCTTCGAAGAGCTCATCGATGAGGTGGTCGACGGCGGTCATCGGGCGCTCGTCTTCTCGCAGAGCACGCGGGTCCTCGATCTCATCGCTCACTGGTTCGGCCAGTGGGGGGTGACGTCGCTGCGGATTGACGGGAGCACGCCCGCTCTCGACCGCGCCCAGCTCGCCGACTCCTTCAATGCCGACGCCTCGATCCACGCCTTCCTCCTTTCGACGCGGGCCGCCGGCACGGGCTTGAATCTCGTCGGCGCCGACACCGTGATCTTCTATGATCACGACTGGAATCCGGCCAACGACGCGCAGGCGATGGACCGGGCCTATCGGATCGGCCAGACGCGGAACGTCACCGTCTACAAGCTCGTCTCCCGCGGCACGCTCGAGGAGAAGATCCTCGCCCGCCAAACAGAGAAGCTTTCCCTCGCGGAGGGGGTGATCGGCGCTGATGCCGGTGGCTTCAAGGATCTCTCCCGCGAAGAGCTCCTCGACCTGTTCACGCTCGACGGCGAGGCCTGAGGCCTGTCGGGCCCCGCTGCTCGGGGAGGCTTTCATGGCTGAAGACGCCCAAGGGTTTCTCCCCCCGGTCTGGTCGAGCGCCGACGACGTCGCTTGGCCATACACCCGGCTGATGGTGGATTGCTCGGCGATTGCCTACGACCCGGAGCCTGTCGGGCTCGGGAAGCTCCGCGCCCTCGGCCTCACCGGGCATCTGCTCTCCGGGCGGGGCGTCGACGCCTTCCCGATGACGGTCTACGCGATCTGTGCCGGAAGCGACGCGATCCTCGCCTTCCGGGGGACGCAGAGCGGTGGCTCGATTCTCCAGGATCTGAAGGTGATCCAGCGGCACACCCCCGAGGGGCGCCTCCACGCCGGCTTTGCCGATGGCTATGCGGACATCCACGATACTGTTGTCAGTCGACTCCGCCGCGATGACGCGAAGCGCGTCTGGCTGACGGGGCACAGCCTTGGGGGGGCACTGGCGGTGGTGGGGGCCAATCGGTTGGAGGAGGCGGGATTCGATGTCGCCGGAGTGGTCACATTCGGCCAACCGATGGTGGCGATGCCCGATCTCGCCCGCGTGCTCGCCCGCCGGTTTCGCGGCCGGTACGTGGCCTTCGTCAATGGCAGCGATCCGGTGCCGAGGGCGGTGTTGCCCTACGTCCATTTCGGCCGCTGTGTCCGTCTCGCCGGTGACACGTTCACCCGGTTTGACCAGGTGCCGCGGACGTTCGGCATATTGCCGCCGGGCGGCGCTGCGGCCGCCTCGACGCAGGCGGACGACACCGAGCCCGAGCCGATGGATGCCGATGAGCTCGGTGCTCTGATCGAGGAGATCGAGGCCGAGGAGGCATCTCCCCGGCTCGACGCCCAGGGGCGAATCATCGCCCGCGGACTCTTCAATCCCTTCGAGGGGCATTCGCTCGCCGCCTACGCCGACCTCGTCGATCGCTTTCTCGCCGCTCCGCCACCGCTCGCGTGACGTTCAGGCGAGGATGTCGCGGACGACCGTGCCGGAGACGTCGGTGAGCCGGTAGTCGCGGCCGGCGTGGCGGTAGGTGAGCCGCTCGTGGTCGAGGCCGAGAAGGTGGAGGATCGTGGCGTGGAGATCGTGGACATGGACTCGTCCCTCGATCGCGTCCCAGCCGAAGTCGTCGGTCGCGCCGTGGATCATCCCCCCCTTCACACCCCCGCCGGCCAGCCACATCGTGAAGCCGTAGGGATGATGGTCGCGGCCATCGGCATTCCCCTCTCGAGCC
>CANGGC010000278.1 GCA_947453125.1 Planctomycetaceae bacterium
GATGAAGCAGGCGCTCCCCTGCGGATACTCGTAGGGGTTGTCGGGCATGACAACGTCGCGCTTCGCCTCGTCCCAGCGCCAGTTGCAGGGGGTGCCTTTGACGCCGTACTGATGGTGGAGGCCGACGTTGAACCACACCGGCGAGTTAAAGGCCCCGTGCTGGTGGACGCACAGCCAGGAGAGATCGCGGTAGAAGTTCTCGCCATCCTCACGCGACTTGAAGTAGCCGTCGGCAATGCCCCAATCGGCGATCGTCCGGGCGACACGGTGGACGAGCTGCTTGACGGAGTGCTCGCGCTCGGGGGTGTGGATCTCGCCGTAGAAGTACTTGCTGACGACGACGTTCGTCGCCAGCTGGCTCCAGGCGGCGGGGATCTCACAGGCCGTCTGCTCGAAGAGGACTTTCCCGTCCTCACCCTTGATTGCGGCTGTCCGCAGATCCCATTCGGTGGTGTCAAACGGCGTCGCTACGTCGGTGGGGCAGAAGGTGGCTGGGATGGAGAGCGGCTGCCGTCCGGCCGGCCTCGAATCCTGACCCCGCAGGTGGTCGACCGACGACGTCGATCCGGCGTCCGAGCGGTGGGTGGTGGCGGATCCGGCGGTCGGCTCGAAGGCTGCCATCGGGGAGCTCCGTGGGGCAAGAAGGAAAGGGGCGGTGGAAAAAGTATACGTCCGTATAGTTCGAAGGCCAGGCGAATCTGGCCTCTGTTCATGCCAGAGCCGCGGATCAACCGGTACAGACGGCCCGGTTCACGCGATCAGAAGAAAGCAGCTCCATCTGCATGCTATCGCTAGATGTTGTGGTAATCGCTGGGGGAACCACTTCATATGGTCCCCTATCGACCGGGGCGTGAATGTAACGTGAGGGGACGGACCGTCAAGTCAGTTTTTTCACCCCCCCATTTCTGGCGGGAAAACGACGGTCCGCCGTCTCCGGGAGGGGGGCCGGCGGGGCCTGTGCCGACCCCTCGGAGGGGTGGATGCCTATGAGGGCCAATCCGGGCCGTCCGGGGGCTCGGGGCGGGGGGCTGTCGGCGGGGGCCCCGGCGGGGTAGTTTTCAGGCTGCCGACCCCCTCTTCTGCGAGCCTGCCCGATGGTCAAAAGCGACTCTTCCTCTCGCGCCTCAGGCCTCCCTGCGGCGTCGCCAGCCCCGTCGCCCTCCTCGATTGCACGGCCGCTCCCGGGAACGCGGGTGGTCGTCCTCGCCGGCGACGACTACGAGGATCTCGAGCTCTGGTATCCCAAGCTGCGACTCGAGGAGGCCGGGGCGGTCGTGACGCTCGCCAGCCGCGACGAACCGCGGACCTTCCTCGGAAAGCATGGCTATCCCTGCCGGTCAGACGCCACCGTGGCGGGGCTGCGGGCGGCCGACTTCGACGGCATCATCCTGCCCGGCGGCTGGATGCCCGATGCCCTCCGTCGCGACGGGCATGTCCTCGCTCTCGTCCGCGACTGCGCCGCCGCCGGGAAACTCGTGGCGGCGATCTGCCACGGCGGCTGGATTGCGATCTCGGCGGGGGTCTATCGTGGCGTCCGTGTCACCGGCAGCCCCGGCATCAAGGACGATCTGGTCAATGCCGGGGCGGTGTTTGAGGACGCGGAGGTGGTCGTCGACCGGCACTTCGTCTCCAGCCGCCGCCCCTCCGATCTGCCGGCCTTCATGGCTGCGGCGATCGAGGTGCTAGCCGACAGTCCCCGGGGCAGCGATCGATGACGGTCGGCCGCGGCCGGGGCCTGCTGAGTGTGGCCAAGCTGGCCTCGCTGGCAGTGTGCTTCCTGTTCTTCGCCGGAAGAACGCTTGTCGCCGCCGAAGAAGGATTTGAGCAGCTCTTCAACGGCCGGGATCTCGATGGCTGGGTGATCGAATCCCACGCCGACTCGGAAATCCATCCTGACGGCCGGCCGGTGTGGAGCGTCAAGGAAGGGGAGATCGACTGCGACGGTCTCGGCTTCGGCTTCCTCCGCTATGCCCGCGAGCCGTTTGCCGACGTCACGCTGCGGATCGAGTTTCAACTCGGTAAGACATCCGACGGTGAGCCCTGCAACGCCGGCATCGGATTGCGGACGGGCGTCTTCGACCGGCGCCGCTCACGGGCCACACGGCCGAGCATCCGCGGCTACGAGCTCCAGCTCCTCGACGACGCGGGCTCCCCGCCGTCGATCCATTCCTCCGGCTCCCTCTACCGCTACGTCGCCCCGCTGGAAAACGCCATCCGCCCGGCCGGGGAATGGAACGATCTGGAGATCGAGTTGGTGGGGCCACGGATCCGCGTCGTCATGAACGGTCGCTCGATCCAGGATGTCGACCAGGAAACCATTCCCCAGATCCGCACCAAGCCACTCTCCGGTTTTTTCTCCCTCCAGAATCACGGCGGGCCGGCCCGCTTCCGCAACATCCGCGTCCGTCGCGAGCCGGCGGCGGCGGTCGGCGAAGCGTCCCTCGACGCCCGCGCGAGCCTTGATGCCCAAGCAAGCATGGTTGCCAGCCGCGACCCTGCCATCGGCATCCGCGGCCTCCTCCGCTACGCCCTCGAAGCCGCCGGCCGCGGCTGGGATCCGGCGGCGATCGAGGCGAGCCTGGAGCTGGCCCGTTCGATGCAGGTCGTCGGGGCGGAGGAGGCCGATCGCGGCAACTTCCGCTGGCGGCTCGGCGACAGCGACGTGACCGACGCCAACGCCTGCGAGTTTGCCGGGCAGTTGCTCGCGCTTCTGCGCCTCGAAGACGATGGCCGGCTCGTGCCGCGCTCCGGTGGCCGCCGGCTGTCACCCCGCGGCCGGGAGCTTGTCGACGCGATGGCCCGCGACGCCCTCGCGGCGATCCGCCGCCGCCGTGTCGAGCCGGGCTACACGAACATCTTCCTCACCCACACCTGGAATCTCCTTGCCCTCGGTGATCTCGCCGGGCCCGATGCCATCGCCGAAGGAGAGGCAGCGTGGCGGGAGTGGCGGGCATTCACGGAAACACACGGCGTGACGGAGTTTGTGGCGCCGACGTATCTCGGCGTCGACCTCGATGCGCTGGCGCTGATCGCCGATCAGGCCCCGTCGTGGGAGACGCGCGCCGAGGCGGAGGCGTCGCTCGGGTATTTCTGGCGGAGCGCCGCCTGCCATTGGCTCCCTGTCGCGCAGCGCCTCACCGGCCCCCATGCCCGCGACTACGACTGGCTCTTCGGCCGCGGCTATGCCGACGAGCATCTTGTCGAGGCCGGTTGGCTGACAGTGCCGGCGCGGCCCGAGGGGGCCGGGTGGCTACCGGGGGCACCGCGCGACGGCCTCCATCACTTCCGCACCGCCTGCCGCTGGGAGCCGCCGGGGAGCCTCCTCGAGGATGTCGTCGCCATGGTGCCGCGGACGATCGTCGAGCGGACGGGGGAGCGCCCCTGGCAGCGGATCACCGACTGGGTGGGGAAGACGTCGAGCATCGGCATCGCCGGGGAAGGCCGCGGCGCGGAAGACAAGACGCTCCTGGTAAACCTGCCGCCGATGAATTGGACCGGCGGGGCCGGCGGTGAGCCGTGGCGCGGAGCGAACGTGACCTTCGTCTTCGATGGCCGCGGCGATCCCTACGGCACGGTTCACGAAGCGTCGGCCGAAGCGCCACAGGCGAAGCCGAGCCACCTCCGGCCGTACCTTGTCTCCTCGCAGCAGGGCGCGCGCGTGACGGCCCTGTGGCTGCTCGATCCGCGCCGCGCACCGTTCCGGGTCGATCCGAAGTCGCTCTCCTGTCTTGCGGCCCATCTTCTTCTCCCGGGGGCTTGCGAGGTGTGGAATGTCGATGAGAGGCTCGCCCCAGGGGCGATGCTTGCTCCCGATGCTGTTCTGTTCCTCCGCGGGGCTGGCACCGTGCTGGGGCTTCGCTTTCTCGCCCCTGTCGACGCCGATCTCCGGGCCACGGGTGTGGAGCTGGTCGCCGACGGTGGCCGGCAGCCCGTGCAGCGCCTCACGGCGACGTTTGCAGAGGGCGTGCCCGCCCGCGGGGCGCTCCTCGGCCTCGATCTGGAATTGCGCGAAGGCTGCGACGACGAGGCGTTTGCCCGTTTCCGGCGGGAGTTTGCGGCCCGGGAGGTGGGCCTTGAGCGCGAGGGAACGCGCGCCCGCGTCACCGGCTCGCTGCCGCTCGAACTCGATCTGGGGAGCGGCGATGCGCGGCCGCGCCGGCTCCGCTTCGAGCCGCTGCTCCCGGCAGGCGATCTCCTCCTCCTCGACGGCGTCGAGATCGGCCGCGAGGCGCTCGAGCCTGAGGAGCCGAGGTGACGCTTTGGGGTGTCGGTGTGCTGCGATGGGTCCGGAGTCGACGCCTGCCAATTCCACTCACGACTCGCCGGTGAGGATTTCCCGGAGCCGCTTGGCGGCGACGCGGCCGAGGGTGAGCGGGGCTGCCCCCTCTTCAAACGTCACCACCGTCTCGTTGCGTGACTTCCACTCGATCTGGTTCACCGTGGCGACTTGGACGATGTGCGATCGGCCCACCCGCGCAAACAAGTCGGTGGAGAGGATCGTGTCCCATTGGCTCAACCGCCGGCAGAAGAGCAGCACCCCATGCGGCGACTTGAGCGCCACCCGCGTGTAGTTGCGGAGCGATTCGATCCAGCAAATGTCGCCGACGGTCACCACCAACGACGTGGTCTTTCCCGCCAGTGGCACACTCACCGCGGCATCGAGCCCCAGCACCTCGGCGGCGTCGGCCTCGTCCGCTTCGCCATCCTCGGTGCCCGACTTGCCGGCAGCCTGCTTGTGAACGCGGGCCACCGTATCGGCGAGCCTCTCCGGATCGACCGGCTTGACGAGATAGTCGAGGGCGGCGGCGGCGAACGCCCGCACGGCATGTTTGTCA
>CANGGC010000279.1 GCA_947453125.1 Planctomycetaceae bacterium
CCATGGGTTCAGGGCTGGCGGACCGTACCGCCGCCGGTCCGCACCACGGTGCGGCCCATGGCCCTGCCCAACACGGCGTTGGCCCGGCTCCGGCCGGGTGCGCCGTGCCCCGCTGCACGCTGCGATTCGAAAAGTGCGCTGATGGCTTCAAGATCCACTGCGAATGCCCCGATCAGGCTTCCTGCGGCACGCTCCAGAACCTCTGCCGGAGCCTCGCCGAGGGGATGTGCAGTTGCGCGTGCACGAAGAACGGGATCTGCGTCGCCCAGTGCAATCTCTGCTTCTGCAGCTGCGTCTGCGAACCGACCGCGAAGGGGGTCTGCATCACCTGCCGGTCCGGTGACAAGGACTGCTGCAAGCTGACCCAGGGCTGCTGCGAGTGCCTGGCCGCCTGCTGCCAGGCCGGCTGCGCCTGCACCGTCTGCTTCGGCGGCGTCCCCGTCTGCTGTGGCACCTGCGCCTGCTAAAGCCCCTCGAGAAAACCACCCGGATCGTGGACCACCAGCCCCCCTGTCTGCCGCTTCATGGGCCCGACGGGGTGGGGTAGTCTGCGATGTCCGGGTCAAAAAACCGGTGAAGCCCGCCTGGAAAGCGTCTTTTCCTGGCGGGCTTTCCCATTTCCACCAAAGATACCTGACGATGTTGACGATTTTGGTAATGAACATCACACTGTGTGGCGGTCTCCCCTGCGGATCGAATCATTTGCCTCCCGAGGCCCCTCTCCGATGACGATGCCAGGCCCCTCCTTCACCCCCCTCGTAAGAGTGACATTTCTCGTCGCCGTCGCGCTCACCGGCCTGACGGCAGGATGCTCGAAACCGTCGGGGACGGGCACGGCGAAGACGCCGTCGATCGAACTCCTCAACGTCTCCTACGACCCGACGCGCGAGCTCTACAAAGACATCAACACCGCCTTCGCCAAGCACTATCTGGCCGAGCACGGCACCGAAGTCTCGATCAAGCAGTCGCACGCCGCCTCGGGAAGCCAGTCGCGGGCCGTGATCGACGGCCTCGAAGCCGACGTCGTGACCCTCGCCACCTGGCCCGATGTCGAGGCGATCGCCAAATCGGGGCTCGTCAAGGCCGACTGGCAGCAGCGCTTCGACAACGGCTCTATCCCCTACCACTCAGTCGTCGTGTTCGTCGTCCGCAAAGGCAATCCCAAGGGCATCGCCGACTGGCCGGATCTCGATCGTGACGGCATCGAGATCATCACCCCAAACCCGAAAACGTCGGGCAACGGCAAGTACAGCTTTCTCGCCGCCTGGGGATCCGTGCTCGCCGCCGGCGGCTCCGCGGATGACGCCCGCGGCTTTGTGGAACGCCTCTATCGCCGCACACCGGTCCTCGACACCGGCGCCCGCGCCGCCACCGCCACCTTCTCCCAGAAGGGGATCGGCGACGTTCATCTGACGTTCGAGAATGAAGCCCACCTCGAGGTTGATGAATCGAAGGGGGCCCTTGAGATCGTCTACCCGAAGCGGTCGATCCGCGTCGATCCGCCGGTGGCCGTCGTCGACACAAACGTCGATCGAAAGTCGACCCGCCATGCCGCCGAGGCCTACCTCGGCTTCCTCTACTCGCCGGAAGGGAAGGCGATCGTCGCCAAACACCACTACCGGCCGTGGACCGCCGATGCCAAGGGGCCGCCGGAGGGATTTCCAGAGATCGAGACCTTCGACATCACCTTCGTCGCCGGTTCGTGGAACGACGCGATGAAGAACCTGTTCGGCGAGGGGGGTGAGTTCGACAAGATCTACCAACCGGCCGGGACCTCCAAGTGAGCCCGCCGGCTCCGTGCCCGCCCGCCCCTCCTTTCCCCGTAACCGATCGACAGCGTCTGATGAACAAGAATCCACCAACGTCGATCCCGACCCGCCGCGTCCGCCAGCGCACCGTCCTGCCCGGATTCGGCCTCAGCGCGGCGATCACGTCGCTGATGATCGTGGGCCTCGTCGTCATTCCCCTGGCGGTACTCATCCTCCGGGCGGCCTCGCTTGGCCCGGCCGGATTCCTCGCGGCGGCGTGGACACCGCGGGCCCGGGCGGCCTATGCGGTGTCGCTCGGGGCGTCGCTTGCCGCCGCCATCATCAGCTCACTCCTCGGCCTCCTCGTCGCCTGGGTGCTCGTCCGTCTGGAGTTTCCGGGACGGCGGATCCTCGACGCCCTCGTCGACGTCCCATTGGCCCTCCCGACGGCGGTGGCGGGCCTCGTCTACTCGACGCTCTATGTCGAGAAGGGCTGGCTCGGGCAAATCCTCGTGCCGGTGGGGATCAAGGGAGCGTATTCGCGACTCGGCATCGTGCTGGTGCTCGTGTTCGTCAGCCTGCCGTTCGCGATCCGGGTCGTCCAGCCGGTCATCGAGAGCCTCGACAAAGACACCGAGGAGGCCGCCCGCCTCCTCGGCGCGAGCAAGTCCCAGACGTTCCTCCGCGTCGTGCTCCCCGGCATCCTTCCCGCCGTGGTCACCGGCTTCGCCCTGGCCCTGGCGCGGGCCCTCGGCGAGTACGGATCGGTCGTCTTCATCTCCGGCAACATGCCGTTCAAGACGGAGATCGCCCCAGTGCTGATCGTCTCCCGTCTCGAGGAATTCGCCTACGCCGAGGCGACCGCGATCGCCGTCGTCCTCCTCGGCATGTCGCTGTCGATGCTCATCGTCGTCAACGTCCTCCAGCAGCGGCTGGCCCGCAACGCCCAGTGATCCCCCCACCGCGATGACCTCCAAACCCCGCGACGCCGCCACCGCCACAAGCCCGCTCGGCCTGCTCCTCATCACGGGTGCGGTGGCGACCGTCGGCCTGCTCATCGTCGCGCCACTGGCGAGCGTCTTTGTCGATGCGTTCTCCAATGGCCCACGGGCGTGGTGGGAGGCATTGGCACACGACCCCGACACGCGGCACGCCATCTGGCTCTCGCTCACCGTCGCCCCCATCGCCGTGCTCATCAACACGATCTTCGGCGTCGCGGCGGCCTGGCTCGTGGCCCGCTTCCGCTTCCCGGGGCGATCGCTGCTGGTGTCGCTGTTCGACGTCCCCTTCTCCGTCTCTCCAGTGGTCGCCGGACTGGCGCTGGTGCTGATCTTCGGCCGACAGGGGCTCCTCGGGCCGACCCTCGCAGGGCTGGCCGTGAAGGTGATCTTCGCCTGGCCGGGGCTCGTCCTCGCGACGACGTTCGTGACGCTGCCGCTGGTGGTCCGGGAGCTGATCCCGGTGATGGAGGCGATCGGGCCAGAGGAGGAGATGGCCGCGGTCAGCCTGGGGGCCAACGGCTGGCAGGTGTTTTGGCGCGTGACGCTCCCCAACATCCGTTGGGCCCTGCTCCATGGTGTCGTCCTCGCCAACGCCCGCGCGATGGGGGAGTTCGGTGCCGTCTACGTCGTCAGCGGCCACATCGCCGGCGCCACCGACACGATGCCGCTGCGCGTGGAAAAGCTCTTCCAGGAATACCGCACGCCGGCCTCGATGGCGGTGGCGAGCGTGCTGGCGGCCCTGGCCCTGCTGACGCTCGTCGCCAAGGTGTTTATCGAGCGACAGTTGGAAACGGAATCGAAGGAACTCGAAGCGGCCCGGGCCCCCGGCGCCGACACCGACCCGACCACGGGAGGTCTTGGACCATGAGCATTCGCGTCGACGGCGTCTCCAAATCCTTCGGCGCCTTCAAGGCGCTCGACAACGTCTCGCTCGACGTCCCCCAGGGGACGCTCCTGGCGCTCCTCGGGCCATCGGGGTCGGGGAAGACGACGCTCCTACGGATCATCGCCGGGCTCGAATGGCCCGACTCCGGCCGGATCGCGGAGGACGGCACCGACATCACCGACCGCCACGCCCGACAGCGGGAAGTGGGCTTCGTGTTCCAGCACTACGCCCTCTTCCGCCACATGAGCGTGTTCGAAAACATCGCCTTCGGGATGCGGGTGCGGAAAGCCCCGCAGGCCGAGGTCAAGGCCCGGGTCGACGAACTGCTCCATCTGGTGCGTCTCGACAACCTCGGCTCGCGGAAGCCCGCGCAGCTCTCCGGCGGCCAGCGCCAGCGGGTGGCCCTCGCCCGGGCACTCGCGATCCGCCCGCGGATTCTCCTCCTCGACGAGCCGTTCGGGGCCCTCGATGCGAAGGTGCGGGTCGAACTGCGGCAGTGGCTCCGCCGCCTCCACGACGAGATCGGCATGACGACCGTGTTCGTAACCCACGATCAGGAAGAGGCCTTCGAACTGGCCGACGACGTCGTGGTGATGAACGAGGGCCACGTCGAGCAGCGTGGCAAGCCCGAAGAGGTCTTCGACAAGCCGGCCACGCCGTTCGTGATGGACTTCCTCGGCAACGTCAACGTCTACCACGGCCGGGTGGAGAACGGCCGGGCCTTCTGGCATGGCGTGCCGATCGACTATCCCGATTACCCCCATGCTCAGGCCCGTGAGGCCCGGGTCTACCTCCGCCCCCACGAGCTCGACATCGCCCGCGCCCCTTCCGGCAGCACGTCGGAATCCCATGCGGGCACGAGCCTCGCAGCGACGGTCCTCCGCCAGACACGCACCGGCCCGATCACGCGCATCACCTGCCAGCCAAGACAGGGGGGCAGCGATCTCCATGTCGATCTCCCTTCAGCGGCGGCCCGCGAACTCGGCCTCCAGCCGGGCGAATCGGTGTCGATCACGCCGCGCCACGTCCGCGTGTTTCTGCCCGATCCTGAATATGTCATCTGACGCCCCTTCCCACATGAGTCGACCCCAGCCATGAGCAGCCAGCCCCCCTCCGTTTCGCCAAAAGACGATGCCTCGTCCCCCCAGGCCGGGCGAGCCACTCCCCGGCACCCCGCCCTCGACCGGA
>CANGGC010000280.1 GCA_947453125.1 Planctomycetaceae bacterium
CCACCATTCCTTGGCATGGAAGCCGTTACCGGAGAAGAGCACAGCCAGCCGCGTCGGCGCGGTCGCTTCCGCGGCGCCACTGCCCGCGGCCGGGGCGACATCCCCGGCCCACACGTTCCGCGACTCCATCCACGGCAGCGCCATCGAGACACCGAGGCCGCGGAGAAACGTGCGGCGGGCCAGCCAGTCGCGACGGGAGGGGAGCGGATTCATCGTGGACCTCGTTTCATGCCTGCAAAAGGACGCCAAAAAACGTTCTCAGTACTCTCGAACAACGGCCAGCCGACGCCGATGGCTACGGTGAAACCCCCGAGACCAGCATATCCCGGCCCCGGATCTCCCGGAACTGCGGGCTGGCTACGATCGCCTCCACCATCGCCCCCACCCCCTTGTCGGCCATTCCCACGAGCTCTTCCAGGAGCGGCTCGTCGGAGAGCTGGACACTGCGGCCGAGGGCGTAGCCGAGGAGCTTCTTGGCAAACTGCCGGACGAACTCGTCGCGGTGATGGTCGACAAGATGATCGCGGAGGCCGGCAAGCCCCTCGACCGGCGTCGCGGGACCGTCCACCGCCCGGGCGGGAAGCATGGCGCTTGAATCGACGATGAGCCCGGAGGTGTCTTTCGTGCGGGCCCGGCCGATGGCATCGAAGCCCTCGAGGGCGAAGCCGTAGGGATCGATCGTGCGGTGGCAGCCGGCACAGGCAGCTTGCGTCGAATGGAGCTCGGTGAGCTTCCGCTCGGTGAGCCCCTCGGGCGGCACCTCGGGGAGGATCGGGATCCCCTTCGGCGGCTTGGGGAGCTTGCGGCCGAGGACCGTCTCGGAGAGCCAAGCACCGCGGAGAATGGGGCTCGTCCGTGAGGCGCCGCTCTGCTTGGCGAGCACCGCTGAGAGCCCGAGGATCCCGCCGCGGCCGCGGGCCTTCATGCCGTCGATCCGCTGCCAGTCCCCCGGCGGCGCGCCGTCGGCCGGCGCCGCGCCGTCAGCCGACGCTGGAGCGGCGCCGTAGAACGCCGCTAGGAGCGGATCGGCGAAGGTGTGGTCGGCGTCGAGGAGATGCGACACCGGCCGGTTTTCCCGGAAGAAGTCAGCAAAGAATCGCACCGCCTCGCCGTGCATCGCCTGCCGCAGCCCGGCAAACTCGGGGAAGTGGCTGTCGCTCTTCTCGTCGAGGGTGTCGAAGTCGGCGATGTGGAGCCACTGGCAGCCGAACTCCAGCGCCAGCCTGTCGACCTTCGGGTCGCCGAGCATTCTCGTTACCTGGCCTGCGAGCACCGCTGGATCATGAAGCTCGTGAGCGTCGGCCAAGGCCGAGAGCTCCGCATCGGGAAGGCTCGACCAGAGGAAGGAGGCGAGCCGGGCGGCGAGCTCATGGTCGCTGACGGGCTTGGAAGCCTCCCCCGACGGCGCCGTCTCGAGGTGATAGAGGAACGCCGGCGCCACGAACAAGCGAGCAAGGAGGACGCGGATCGCGTCCTCGTGGGGAATCTCATCGCCACGGAGCTTCGCGTAGAGGGAACGGAGACCTTCCACCTCCGACGCGGCAAGCGGCCGCCGCCATGCCCGCCGCGCGATCCCCAGGACGGCATCGAGATGGACCGGCTCGGTGGCGGCAAGCTCCGCCCGGTACTCGGCGGCCCGGTCGAGGATCGGTTGCCTGAGCCCCTCAAAGGCGCTCGGGTCGGCATCCTGCGTGGCGTACTGCCAGAGCTGCTCGTAGGCATCGACAAGCTGGAGAGCGTCGCCCGAGACGAAGTGGAGCTCGTGCCAGAGACTATCGAGCCTGGCCGACTCTTCGGCAGAGAGGACGAGGCGCTTGAGCTGGTCGTCCTCGCGGTGGTAGAGCGTGAGCGTCACCACCTCGTCGACCGGCACGATCTTCGTGTAACACAGCGCCGCCGGGAAGGTCTCACGAAATCGCGCGAACTGCGCTTCGAGCGCCCCCCGCCGCCCGGCATCGCGGACAAGGATCGGATTCGACGAGGCCGGCGGGCCGGCTCCATCCGACCACAGCCCCCCGCGCGCTACCGCCGCCGCCCCCGGCGCCGCCACGAGCGCGGCCGGCGCCTCGAGGAGGACCTGCGCCTGGATCGAGCCCCCCGCGCCAGCGACCTCGGAGCCAGCAACCTCGGCCACCGTGGCGGTGGTAACGAGCTCCGCCCCAGCGACGAGCTCCGCCGGCAGGTCGACGCGAACCACCGCCGGCGCTCCAAGCGACAGCGCCGTCCGATCGATCGCTCTCGTATCGGGGCGGACGCCGAACAGGGCCGGGTCGGGGCTGATCGCGGCCACCGCGGCGGTCACCTCCGCTGCCACTTTTGCGACGGCTGGAGCTTCGGCCCGGGCCGCGGACAGGAGCGGCCCGGTGAGGCTCGTGAGATGACCATGGAGGAGTCGGTCGGGGGCGTCGGCCGGGAGATCGCCGGGGCCATCGCGAAGGAGCTTTTCCACTCCCTCAGCCAATTCGTGGCGGGCGACGGTGTCGGCAGCCGAGCGCCACCGGTCGAGGAGCGACCCGCGCGGAATCACCGCCAGCGCCGTCTCATCGGCATCGGGCTCGCTCACGAAGTGCCAGACGTCGGGATGGCCGAGGGCGTCGGCGTGGGGATTGCCGGCAAGGAGATCTGGGACGACATCGTGGGCGAGATTCCAGGTCCGCCCCTCGCCCGCCGACTCGCGGATCGTGAGGTCGACGGCGGTCAGGTCGCAGGAGTGGTCGCGTCCCCCGGGGCCAATCGAGAGGAGGACGACATCCCCCGGCTTCACCGCGACCTCCGGAAACGGCCCGACGGCGACGACGCTGTCCCCCTGGGCCTTGCCGGAGGCAAGCCGCACCACCGCGCCGCCGCGCCGCACCTCCACCACCCAGGTGACGCCGTTGCCACAGGCGGCGTGGGCATGCTGCACCGAGCCGTCGATCGCCACCGTGGCCGCCACCGGGCTCCTCCAGGCGAGGACGGCGCGGAGCGTCGGCGAGGGATGGACGGCGAGGCTTTTGGGCTTCATCGTCCCCGGCACCTTCACCGTCTCATCTGACGGATTGGCGATCACCGAGAGGGCATCGGCGGCGGTCCACCCCTTCACGAGCGGATAGTCGGGATGGGCCTCCATCCGTCCCTCGATCCGTCCGTCGAGCTTCACCCCCCCCTGGCCGATCCCGAGGTAGGCAAGCCAGGAGGTGAGAATCGCCCGGTCGACCCCCTGCCGGGCAGCGAGCGCGTCGAGCTTGGTGTCGTCGAGGGCGCCGTCAGCGGCCGCCCCTTCGATCCCAGCGACGAGCCCGAGGACCTCGGCGGTGGCATCGACGAACATCGTGCGCCGCGCCGCCAGCCCGGCGACGAGGCCGCGGAGATCGGCGAGGAGAAGATCGGGGCGCCCCGGGGCGACGATCCGCGGCGCCTCGAAGATCGCCACGTCTCCGGCGCCACCGTCCCCGGCATCACCGGCAGCAAACCACACCGGGATCGAATCGGAGGGGCCGGCCTTCGGCAGCTTGACGCGGATCTCGCGCCGTTCGGCCAGCGGCGTGACCGGTGTCTGCCAGGCCTTCGGCCCGTCGCGCTTGCCGATGTGGCCGATCGTGTTGAAGGTCCAAAGCGCCGACTGCCAAGGCTCGATCAAAGCGGCAATCGCTTGGGCGTCTTCCGGCCCCCCTTCGCGCCACGCAGCCCGCACGGCATCGAGCGGCAGGGAGGGGGCGGGATCGACAAGCGCCGCCACCAGCGCCGCCAGGTATTGCGGGCTCACGCCATGCTTCGCGGCAGCTTGCTCAGGGTTCACCGTGCCCGCCAACAAGCCGTCCCGTTCGGCCAGCGCCGCGGCGAGGCACGCCACCAGCGGCGGCCGACCGCCGGCATTGGTGTCGAAGGCGATCCCCTGGAGATTGACGCTCGTTGCCCCCGTATTCACGGTGTTGCGGGCGTAGATGTCACGGATGCCGGCGAGGGCCTCCTCCGTCCAGTCGCGCTTCGTCGTCGACGGGCTGAAGCGGATACCGTCGGGCGTGAGGACTGCATGGGCGGCGATCTCCTTGGCGGCGTCGAGATACTTGTCGACCATCTCCGGCGACATCACCAGCGCCTGCCCGACGTTCGTGAAGCCTTCGCCGGCGGCGCCGTCGACCGGAAACTCCTTGCCTGGATCGAGCGTCGCCACGCCCGTGAGATCGCGGAGGCTGGCGGTGTATTCGGCGTTCGACAGCCGCCGTAGCACGACCGGGCCGGGATCGCCCGCCGTCCGTGACGCGATTGCGAGCAGCTCGCCACGCAGCGCGCTCCGCACGGCCGCCAGTTCCTCCTCGCCCGGCTGCGGCGCGTCGTGCGGTGGCATCGCCCCGGAGCGGAGCTGATCGGCGACAAGCTGCCAGGGGAGGGAATCGGCCGCGACGTCGGCGGCGCTTGCAAACCGCTCGAGATCAATATCGGCCGTCTTGTCGGCGGTCGAGTGACACTCGATGCAGTAGCGGGTGATGAACGGACGGACGTTGTCACGGAAGCCATCAGCCACCGCGTCGGATGCGAACAGGCCGAGCATCACTGCCAACAGCACGAACAACACGGGGCCACAGACGCGGCGGATCATCGGAACGTCCTTGGAGGTGGAGGTCGGGAGCATGGCGCGACCCGATCAGGCGACGACATCGTGGACAACGGTACCGGCGATGTCGGTGAGACGGTAATCCCGACCGGCGTGACGGTAGGTGAGCCGCTCGTGATCAAAACCCATCAGATGGAGGATCGTGGCGTGGAAGTCGTGGGTGTGGACCGGCTTCACGATCGAGCGCAAGCCGTATTCGTCGGTCTCGCCGTGGACGATCCCCCCC
>CANGGC010000281.1 GCA_947453125.1 Planctomycetaceae bacterium
GCCACGGCTGTGTCGAGGAGCGTGCCGGAACGGAGGCTCGCGTCGTGGGCGAGCGACTTGAATTGCCAGGTGGTGAGCGTGTCGGGGAGGGTGAACTCGATCGTCACGCTGCCATCGTCGTTGCTTGTCAGGGCCGGCAGAAAGAACGCCGTCTCGACGAGGTTTTTCCGTGGCGGCGGGGGCGCGGCAGCCGTGGTGGCCGCTGGCGGCGGGCCTCCCCCCTCGCCCGCAGCGGCGAAGTCCATCTCGAGGCCGAGGGCGACCGGCGCCCCCTTGGCCAGCATCCGGTATGGGGCGGCTTCGGCCATCATCCCGTCAGCCATCATCGGAGCCGCTCCCGCCGGCATCGCGCCGCGCATCATCGGCATCATTCCGCGGCGATTGAACCCGAAGAACTGCATCGACTGGGGGCCGAACGGATCGCGGAACCGGCGGAAGCTGATGTCGACCGGCACCTGCTCGACAGCCCAGTTCCCCAGAACCTGCTGGAGGATCTCGGCCCGATTGCTGAACACCGTGGTCACCGGAGAGACCTCGCGGCGGAACAACCCGGAGAGGCCGGGAGGCCAGGCGAGGGGGGAGAGGGCATCGAGCGACTGGTCGTAGAGGGTCGCCACGATCTCGGCCGGCACCCCCTTCCCCGCCCCATCGAGGGCGTCGTCGGCCGTTTTCACGCGGGCCCGCCAGACCTCTTTGGTCCCCGGTTCGACGCGGCGTGTGAACCGCTCCCAGGCGATCTCGAGGGTCTTGTTCGTCCAGGGGACATCGATCACCTGCTCTTTGAGATGGAGCCGGCCGTCGCGCACCATCCAGGTCCGCAGCGTGAAGCCGCCGCGGTGTTCGTCGCCAACCTCGACCCGCACCGGCCACTGCGTCCGCCCTGGCTCGGTCCAGTGGCGCGAAAGGAGCTTGCCGTCCTGCAGCACCTCAACGAGGACGCGGCCCTGGTCGTAGCCGGTGGCGATGAGCGCCTCGAACGTGCTCCCCGGTTGGGCGGTCATCGTCGCCGCGGTGAGCATGAGGGGGCGCTTGATCGCGGCAGCGGTGGCATCCGGGTCGACGACTTGAAGCGTGTGGCGGGCCTTCACGTCGGGGGTGCCGTCGGCCCCGGGGACAACAAACTCCGCCCGGTAGATGCCGGGCCCCAGCTTGACCTTCGCCACGGCCTTGCCGGTGACTCCGTCGGTGGTGTCCTCGGCTTTGAAGACCTCCTCACCGCTCTCCCAGCCTTCGGGATCATTGGGATCGGGGTTGGGGATCGACGCCGGGATCCGCGCTGGCTTGCCGCCACGCTTGGCCCCGGGTGCTGGGCGAGCGGCGGGGTGCGGGCGGGCCACGGCGAAGGGCTCGAGGAGGTCTCCGCGGAGCGGCCGCTCCGGCTGGATGAGGCGGCGGATCGTGAGCGTGCCAGTGGCCGCGCGCGGTTCGTCGTCGAGCGACTGCGTCGTGACGGTGAGCATCACCTCGGCCGGGGCGCCATCCGGGCCGGTCGCCTGCCAGGCCTCGGCTTTCACATCCGCCTGGAGCGGCGCGTAGCCGGCGCGGACGGCCCGGTCGGCGGAGCGCGTCTCGCCCGATGGATCGGTGACGTCGGTGATCACCCGGTAGGTAAACACCGGCAGGCTCTCGATCGGCACGCCCCGATCGGGCTTCGCTGGAAACTCGACCGTGAACCTTCCATCGGCATCCGTCGTGGCGCTGCCCCGCAGAATCCGGGCCGGGCCACCGTCAAAAGGGATCCAGGGAAAGAACCAGCGACACCACGGGGGGAACCGCATCTGCCGCTCGACCCGGTAACGGACCTTCGCGCCGGCCACCGGCAGGCCGGTGTAGGTGGTGGCGGTGCCGACAAGCGACACGGCTTTGTCGAGGACGACGGGATCGTGCGGCGCGGCGAGCTCGATTTTGAACTTTGGCCGCTTGTACTCCTCGACGCGAAGCCCGAGGACACCGCTCGCCCCCTCCCCCTCGGCGATGATCGTCCATTGCCCCGGCAGGGAACCTGAGCGAATGGCAAACTCCCCGTGGAACGAGCCGGTCGCATTCGTTTTTTGCGGCTGCCGGGAAAGCTCGCGGCCATTGGCGTCGCGAAACGTCACGCTCACCTCGCGGTCGGCAAGCGCCCGGTAATCCCGATTGGCCCGATCGGCATGGGCGAGGATCCCCTTGTAGCGGACGATCTGCCCGGGGCGGTGGATGCCGCGGTCGGCCATGAGGATGAAGCTCGCATGCTGCTGCGGCTGCTCCTGGCGCCAGAGGGAGAGCGGGTCGGAAGTCATCTCGTGCAGGGCGCCGTCGAGCGTCGCCGCGAACTGGAGGAGGGTCTCGCGCTGCGGCTCGACGGCAAGCTCGTAGAAGCCATCGGCGTCGGTCGTCGCCTTGCCGGCCGGCTCGAACGGCGCGGGGTTGCCGGCCTGAGCGCGAACGAATGCCTGCACCGTCACGCCGGCCAAGGGCACGCCGCTGGCGCTGTCGACGACATGACCGGCCAGGGGGCCCCCGGCCCCAGGAAGGACATTCGTGCGGCTGACCACCGCCAGCCGGCTCACCCACACAAGCGCCGTGGCGACGACGTTGTCGTCGGTGCCAAAGTCGTCATCGGCGCTCGCGAGCACCCAATACGCGCCGGGGGGAAGATCCTCCGGCGCCTTGATGTCGTGGGTGTGGGCGCGGAGGTTTTCCGTGGCGGGGAGGTCGACGACGAAGGCCTTGAGAGGCTTCGCGGCGACGAGCTTCGCCCGGTCGCCATCATCGAGCCACTGCCACTGCGGCTTGCCGGCGCGGAGACGGGCGAGCCAATCGGCCTTCACGATTCGGAGATGAAGCTTCGCGAGGTTTTTGTACCGAGCCCGGATCGTCGGCCAGGGGGCTGTCCACGTGCGCTCCGTGAAAAGTTCCAACGACTTGCCATCGATCTCGGCGACGAGATTCTTGCAGAGCTTGCCACCGGCGGATTCAGGATGAGACGCCGCGCCGGCGGTGGCGATTGCACGGGCCCGGACCACCGCGTCATCATCGTTGCTTTGGCGCACGATGCCGGCCAGCCGGTGGCGGACCATCGCCGCGACTTCGTTCTCGCCGCAGTCTTCGAGCAAGGCCTCGAGTGCCTTGGCTGTTTGGTCGCGCCGGTCGTCGTCGCCGCCGGGGGAGACGGCGCTAGCGCTGGCGCGCTCGATCCGGTCGAGGTCGGCGGCCAACAGCGCCGTGCGATCGGCGTCGCCGGCGTGGGCCTCGAGGAGGCGCCGGTAAAGCTGCATCTCACCAAGGAGCGGCGAATCGGCGTCGGTCGTGCCCTCCTCCGGCCTCCAGGCGAGAAACTCTTGCCGCGTGCCGAGGGGGGGTGAATCGATGTCAAACTCAAACAGATCCTCCGGATCGGCAAGTCCCCGCACGCCCGACGCAGCGAAGCCAAGGGAGTCGTGCACGACGACATCCCACACCGTTGGCCGCCAGGCATCGGGCATCGCGCCCTTGTCGAGGATCTGATTCCAGTCACTCACCGGCAGGGCCCGGAGCCGTTCGGCCGGATCGAGCGCGGCCGTGAACCGGCGGCGGACCTCGGCGACAACGCGCGGCAGATCCCAGGAAGAGATCCCCGCGAGCCCCTCGGCGGCCTTCCCTTCTTCGTTGACGCCGCCGCTGGCCCCTTGGGTGCGCTGCGCGAAGCGCCATTGATTGTTCTGAAAAAATCCCCACGTCCAGTTGGCGAGGATCGCCTCGAGGACCGGCTTGACCTCGTCGGGGGCTCCTTGAAGCGCCGCTTCGAGGCGGACGAGGCGCTCGGGTTCTTCGGGGGGGCGGTCGCCGGTGTCGGCGTGAACGCGTGTGGCGATCGCCCGCGCGGCTTCGTCCCAGGCCTTGGCGGCGATCGCGCCCTGCTCGATCCCGGCGAGGGCCTCGAGGGCCGATTTCGGTTTCCCTTCGTCGAGCGCCCGTTGCACCGTCACCCACTGCGCTTCACGGGCGCGGTTTGGAGCGGGGGGTTCGGCGGAGTGGCCGGGGGGATTCATGACCAGAACCCCGCCGAGAAGCACCAAAAGCCCGGCGAGGACCGGGGCGACACGTGGCAAACGGGGCACGGCAGCAATCTCCGAGGGGCGAGACGAGGGGGCGTGGGCGGGCCAGAGCGGCGCTTCGGCAGAGAACGACGGCGGCAACGGCTGGCCATGGAATGCCCCGGATGAACACGCGGCGGGGTTGAAGGCGTTTCACCCCCTCCGCCGCTCGACGGCAAGTGTACGCGCCCCAAGCCCTGGCCGTCCCCCTGGCGGGTCTGGGCTCCGTCCCATTCTCGAGAGGCGTCCTATCGGCCCAGGATGAGATCGATTCCGGAAAAGATCCCCTCCATCGGTCTCTTCGGGAGTCTGCCGACGCGCTCGCTGAGTTGCCGCTTATCGATCGTCACCAGTTGCGTGACATTGGCGACGGAATCGCGGTCGAGTCCGGTCTGCTTCGCCGTGAGCAAGACATTGCCAGGGGCGATCGACCAGCGCAGATTGCTCGTCAGGACAACACAGACGACCGTGGCGATCTGGCTCCGGTTCAGCGCGTCAGACTGAAGGACAACCACCGGCCGACGGTACCCTGGGCTCGAGCCAATCGGCTCAGCAAGATCAGCCCACCAGACTTCGCCTTGGCCAACGAGCATTTAGTGTAACGACCATTCAGCGCAACGATCATTCAGTGCAACTACCATTCGGCGCGACGAACCGCTTGCTTTGCGGCCGCTTGCAGGAAGGTGGCATCCTCGCTTCCAGCCTCGCGGACGGCTTGATCCATCAGAGCCGTAACGCGGTCATCGTCATGACGGGCGACGA
>CANGGC010000282.1 GCA_947453125.1 Planctomycetaceae bacterium
AAGATCGCCCGCTTGCGGGCGCTCGATGGAACGAACCCAGAGAAGATCGACCTCCGCGACGCCCCGTCCGGATCGTGAGGCCGCCGCGCTTCGATCGATGAAGACGCTCAAATCCTCGCTGTCCGTGGAAAAAGATACCCTCGCCTTTTTCCACTTCGGACACCCCAAAAAAGCCGAGGTGTTTCAGGGGTGTCGGCTACCCGATCGCAGGGGAGGGCCAGACGATGACACCGACCGCAGCTCCCAGGAAACCGGCCGCCTTTCCCGGCGGGGGGAGATTGAGCTGGGGATTGATGATCACCAATCTCCGGCCGCTCGTGGAGACGACCCCGTTGCGGGTGTAGCTCCAGGTGCCGCCGACGAACGTGTTGCCGAGATTGTGCGACGATTCGGACACCACGCACGTGGCCACGTTCTCCATATCGAGGGCCGTGAACACGTTCCCGTCATTGAAGCCGGCGGACAACCGCACCGCTACACCACCGACACCCCCGTAGGACCCCGTGAAGTGATTGAAGCTCGCCTGCCGGAGGAGGAGCGACGTCCCCGCACCAGCCGTGTTCGCCACGAGACGGATGTCACCGTTGAGAACGTAGTTGATCTCTACGGCAACCGCCGTCTTTGAAGTGTCGAAGTTGAGGACCATGAGATCGAGCACGGGCTCATTGATCGGGTCGGTGTACGTTTCGGTGCCGAACTGCATCCCCACCCCGGTGGTCTTCGTGAAGATTCCCAGCCCCTTCATCGACAAAAAGTCGCAGTCACCGGGCGTCGTCGGGCAGGTGATGAGCATCTGCGGGCTCTTCTTGACATCCATGCAGTTGATGATCGATCGCCCGACACCGTCGCCGTACACCGTGACCCCGACGAATTGGCAGTATTCCAGCGAGAGGCTGAGTTGGTCGGTGCCGACGTAATAGGTGCCCACGGGCACGTAGAGCGGCTGCCCGGTGAGCGTCGCCGCGAGCCAGGCTGCCCCAATCGCCGCGGCGTCGTTGGTGACGTTGTCCCCAACCGCACCATACTCCTTCACGTTGACCACATACGGATTCGACTTCGGCAGCAGGGGTTTCGGAGGGTCGGGGCGTACCGGAGTTGGAACCACCGCGGAGGCCGGCGTGGCAGCCGCTTTGACTGCGGGAAACTGAAAATGGAACTCGGCGGAGGAAGCATTTCCGGCGACATCGTACGTGGTCGCAGTGACCGCGTGCGGGCCCGCACCGGTGGCCAATGAAGCGACGCTGATCGAACTGCGCCCCTTGGCAGTGACGGGAATCCGCACGGCCATGCCATCAACGACGGTGATGAACACCGATGTCTTCGGGTCGTGATCGATCACCAGGGTGCTGTCCCGGTCGAGCAGATGCTCGGGGCCATCCTTCGCGGCATCATTGGTGGCAGCGACGATCGGCGCCCGAGGGGCGACGGTGTCGAGCGTGAAGGAGATTCTGCGTGGCGCTGACCAGCCGAGGACCGGGTCGATCCGCCGGATGCTGACCGTGTTGAGCACCTCGTGTGGGACCGGAGCGGTCGTCGTCCAGACTCCGGGGGCGACGGAGTAGCGGATGGCCGCCCCGGGCGGCGCGGTCACCACCAACCGGCCGTCGGAGGTGATCCCATCGGTGGCGCTCGCCCCGGTGTCGTGGAGGAGACTCGCGCCGGGGCCGAGCACCGCCGGCATGTCGCGACTCTGCAGTCGCTCGATCCCCGGGCGATACCGGGCTGTCGATGAACCGATCCGTCGCTCGCTGCGGCGGTCGATAGCCCCGCAGCGCCGTAGCTTTTTCAGAGGTGTGCTCAGTGAAAAAAGGCTCCCCGGCAGAATCCGGAGGCAAAAACGGGCTTGGGAGAGGTACAAAGCGGCTCTGAATCCCATGGCATGACACCCTCGGAAAAAGATAGACGGACGAAGTCCGTTCAGGACGAGCAGCCGAAAAGGGTTCGGCGCGACTGGCGAATCGACACGCTTCAACGACTGAATCGTTCAGTGTGGATCGGCCTACGCTTTGACACCGCTTCGCAAGCGAAGAGGCAGCAGTTCGTCTTCCGAGGTCAGGTTTCTTCGGCGTGTGTACCAGGACTTTCGTCCTCTTACACACGCCCGAGAAAGCAACACTCTACTCCGGCGAGAAAATCCTCGCCCAAAAGTTTTTGGTTCCTCCGGGACTTTCGTGGCCCGGGGGTCCAAGACCGCGGTAGTCCTCGGCCTGATCGACGAACTGTGCAAGGGCTGTGAAGCCGACGTTAGCCACAGCCTGCTAGCCCGTCGTTGCTTCGCCTTCGGAATCGAGGACGAGCGTGCGGATCTCCCGGAAGGCCGGGTGGTCGGCTGAACGGCACCATTCGAAGAGGATCGCCTCGGTCGTCGTCAGGATCGCCCCGGCACTCTCGAGACGGCCGAGGGCGACATCGTGATCGATGCGGTGTCGGGAGCCGACGGCATCGACGGCAACAAACACCGTCATCCCGGTGGCGAGGAGGTCGAGGACGGTCTGGCTGACGCAGATGTGGGTCTCGAGGCCGCAGACGACGATCGCGCTGACGCCACTCCCCGCTGCTACCGCCGCATCGAATCCCGGGCAGCCGGCACAGCTGAACGACAGCTTCTCCTCGGCCGGCGGGAGGAGGGGACGGAGCCTGGGGGTGGTGGCCCCCAGCCCCTTGGGATACTGCTCGGTGAGGAGGCGACGGACCCCGAGGATCTTCGCCGCTCCGGCCAGCCTGGCCACGCGGGCCACGAGCCGCTCGGCCTCAGGGATCACGGCAAGGAGCCGCTCCTGGACGTCGATTACGCACACCAGCGACGTGGCGGGGAAGAGGCGCATGGGAATGGCTCCGGGGGGATAGAGGGGAGTGTAGCGGCCTGATGGCCTTTCCATTGGGGGGCAAACGCTCGACCGACTTGCCCCCGGAGGGGATGATCGGCTATTTCCCTTCCCACGATGCCGCGGTGTTGGCCGACAGACGCCTTCCCGGCAGCGGATGGCGTGGAGGGATGTGGCATGGGGGATGCGACGATGCGGATCACCACCAGGCGGCTCGACGGCCAGCGCAGGCTCGTTGGCGATGTCGTCCGCCTCTCCAACCGGGTGCCGATCTTCCCAGTCGATCGGATCATGGCGCTCTCCGAGCTCGAGGCAATTCGCCGAGAGGCGGTGCCGCGGATCGGTTGGTCGGCGGTGTTCATGAAGGCCTACGCGATCGTGGCCCGCGACCGGCCGGCGCTGCGCAGCTGGTATGTGCCGTGGCGGATCCTGACGCCGTGGCGCCGGCCACGCTGGGCGACAAGCCCGGTGAGCGTGGCTTCCCTTGCGATCAGCCGGCCACGCGATCCAAACGGGGCCCACGCCGATCCGGCCGACGTCGCCCTCGACCCCGAGGCGATCTGGTGGGCCCGGCTGCGGGAGCCCGACAACCGTCCACTTACCGAGCTCCAGGCGGCGATCCACCGCCATGCCACGGCGCCGGTCGAGGAGGTCTTTGCCAGGCAACTCGAGCTTGTCGGTGTGCCCGGCCCGCTGCGCCGCCTCATCCTCCGTTGGAATGCGCACGCTCCATCGGTGAAGCGCGCGCTCCGCGTCGGCACTTTCAGCCTCTCGACGTTGGCCGGCGAAGGTGCCGCCAACCGCATGCACCCCACCTTCCTGACCACGAGCCTCACCTGGACGCCGCTCGATGAGCGCGGGCGGATGACCGTCACGCTCCTGGCCGATCACCGCCTCCTCGACGGTGTTCCCGTCGCCCGGGCGCTCTCCGCCCTCGAGGAGACGCTCAACGGGCCGATCCGCGACGAGCTCGCATCGCTTTCCAACGCCGGGCCGTCAGCCCGATGAGGCCCCGGGGAGGGCGCGGATCGCGGCGAGGAGCGGCGCGAAGGCCGTGCCCCAGCCGGTGAACGACGCCCGCCTTGCCGTCTCCGATTCGACCTCGAGGAGGATGTCGAGCCTGTCGGCGGGGAGCGCAGGCTTGATCCGCATGCTCCATTCCGCCGCCACCCAGCCCGGCGCGGCGGTCAGCTCTTCCCAGCCGAGTTCGAACAGGTCGTCGCACCCTGCGAGCCGGTAGAGATCGGCATGAACGAGCCTTTCGGCCGGGTGGCCGTCGGGCAGGGGATGGACGTGGACCAGCCCGAACGTCGGGCTGACGACCTCTGCCGGGTCGATGCCGGCTGCGGCAGCGAGCGTCTTGACGAACGTCGTCTTGCCGGCGCCGAGATCGCCATCGAGCGCCAGGAAGGCGTGCGCCGGGAGCGTGGCGGCAAGCGTTCTGGCCAGGGGGGCGAGCCCCGCCTCGTCGGCGATGTTCACGATCACGGTGCTCGCGGTGGGGGATGGATCACGTCCCGTCATGGAGCCATCCCTTAGGCTGAAGCGGCTCGATGGAGCCATCGGTACGCCGGGCAACAAGGCCCTCCCCGGCCGTCACCTCCCCGAAGATCACCGGCAAGAGGCCCGTCGGCGGATCGATGACGAGCGCCAAGGCAGCGGCGGGGGGTAGGGCGAGGAGCAACTCGAAATCCTCGCCGTCGGCGAGGGCGTGGTCGAGCGGGCTTTTGCCGTCGGCGTCGAGCCGACTGCGGCGGACGGCGTCGGGATGGATCGGCACGCGGGACAGATCGACGATGCCGCGGGTGGAGCTCGCGCGCATCATCCGTGCCAGATCGAGCGACAGCCCGTCGCTGATGTCGATCGCGGCGTGGACGGGGAAGCGGGCAGCGATCTCGAGGGCCTCGCGGCAGCGCGGCTCGACATCGAGGTGGCGGCCGAGGAGGCTGCCGCCGCACGGTCCGGTGACGACGAGGAGATCGCCGGG
>CANGGC010000283.1 GCA_947453125.1 Planctomycetaceae bacterium
ATGGATGGCCGAAGCGAGCGTCCGGCGAGGCGCAGGGGCGTCCCCCCGACCGTCCGCCAGACACCGACTCCCCGACACGCCTTCGGCACGCCACGTGCACTTCGTCCGTCCATCAACCCGCCCCCCTTGGCCAGGAGCCTTTCCCATGGGTGTCTTCACGCGACTCAAGGACATCATCAACTCCAACCTCAACGCGATGCTCGATGCCGCCGAAGACCCCGACAAGCTGATCCGCCTGATGATCCAGGAGATGGAAGACACGCTCGTCGAGGTAAAGGCCAACTGCGCCGGGGCGATCGCCGCCCGGAAGCGGGCCGAGCGGTCCGTGACCTCGGCCGAGACAGCGATTGCCACCTGGGAAGAGCGGGCCAGACTCGCGATCGAGAAAGAGCGGGAAGACCTCGCCCGGGAGGCGATCCGCGAGCGGCGCCGGCTCGAGGAGCTCCGCGACGCCCATGCCAAGGAGGTGTCTGGCTGCGACGAGGTCGTCGCCCGCTACAAGGAGGACATCGGCGCGGTCGAGGCGAAGCTCGTCGATGCCCGGCAGCGACACCGACTCCTCGTCCAGCGGCACAAGCGTGCCCGCACCCACGAGCGCACCCGAGGGGTGATCGAGCGAGTCACCCGGTACGATGCGGTGACGAAGTTCGATCAGCTCGAGCAGCGGATCGAGCGGATGGAGGCTTTTCAAGAGATCGATCCCGATCTCCAAAAGCCGTCGCTCGAGGAGGCGTTTGCGGCGCTCAAGGAATCGGATGCGATCGAGGAGGAATTGAGTCGGCTGAAGCGAGACGTGCGGCCGGCGGCGAACTGACCGTCGCCGCCGCTTCCCTGCCAAACCGTTCCGCTCCCTTTTCGCCCACGAGGCTCCCATGACTCCGCTGATCGGCATGTTCGGCTTCTTCGAGATCGTCGTCTACGCAGCGGTGGCGGCGATCGTCCTCCCGTCGCTCCTCACGCTCTTCCCGGCCCGGCAGGGGCCGCGCTGCCTCGGGGTCTGCTGGCGGCTGGCTCGCCGGCAGGGGCTGCCGGTGCTCGCCGTCCGGATCCTCGCCGTGGCGGCGATCCTC
This sequence comes from Planctomycetaceae bacterium, assembly GCA_947453125.1. Taxonomy (GTDB): domain Bacteria; phylum Planctomycetota; class Planctomycetia; order Pirellulales; family UBA1268; genus QWOP01. The sequence continues at coordinate 1,071 of CANGGC010000283.1, forward strand.
CTCTCAGGCGTCGGCCCGGGGCTCGTCGTCTATTTGCTCCTCGGCTGCGTTCTTCCCGCCACCACGGATCGCATCTGACATGGGAATGCTCGAATTGCTCCTCCTCTTCAGCGTCGGGGCGATCACGCTCACGGCCTTCGGAGTGATCTCCACCGGGGCGATGGCCCTGACGGGGGTGGCGCTCGCGCCGTCGGGGAGCTCCTGCATCCTCGGCGTCTGCTCGCGTCTGGCGAAAGGCCTCGACGTTCCTGTGCGTGGCATCCGGTTCCTCGTCGCGATGATCACGCTGTTCACGGGGATCCTCCCCGGCGTGCTCCTTTATCTTGCCGCGGGGGTGGTGATGTCGTGGTCTGACGGTCCCCCCGAAGACTCCTCTCCAGGCTTCGCTACGACCGATCGGGGCCCCGTCCTCCTCGGCGTCTGCCGGCGACTCGCGGCCCGGCTCGATGTGCCGGTGGGGCCGGTCCGGCTCCTCGTCGTCCTGGCCACGCTCTTCACCGGCGTCGCCCCAGGTCTGATGCTCTATTGCCTGGCCGCTTTCCTCCACACCGATCATGCGAGGCGGTCGCTTGGCCGCTTCGCCCAGTCGCTTGACGAAATCCGCCACGATGGACCGGGGGCTTTTGACCGGGCCGCCTTCTGGAGCGCCCCGGGCCCCGGTCCGAGGCGCATCGGCCGCTACCGAATCGTCGGCGAACTCGGCCGCGGCGGCATGGGGACGGTCTACCGGGGCCGCGATGAGGCGCTTCACCGCGACGCCGCGGTGAAGGTGATTCGACCGCTGCCGGGGGAGGATCCGGGGGCGCTTGACCGCTTTGGCGAAGAGGCCCGCGCTGCTGCGTCGCTCGCCTCCCCCCACATCGTCCAGATCTATGAGTTCGACCCGGCCGCCAGGCCCCCGTTCCTGGCGATGGAGCTCGTGCCGGGAGCGAGCCTTCAGCAGATGGTGAAGGGGAGGGGAGCGCTCCCGGCGGCGACGGTGATCGACTGCGCGCTGCAGGTCCTCGATGGGCTTGCTACGGCCCACGCTGCGGGGATCGTCCATCGCGACATCAAGCCGGCAAACATTCTCCTCGCCACGACCGGCCCCGCCGCCGGCACGTACAAGCTCACCGATTTCGGCCTCGCCCGCAGCCCCGATCGGCAGCACACCCTCACGGCGTCGGGCTCGCTCCTCGGCACGCTCACGTACCTTGCCCCCGAAGTCGCCCTCGGCGACGAGGCGACCGCAGCGAGCGACCTCTACAGCCTTGGCGCCACGCTCCACGAGATGCTCACCGGCCGGCCGCCACTGTCGGCCTCGAGTCCCCTCAAGCTCCTCCGAAAAATCACCACCGAGCCGATCCCGTCGATTGCGTCACTGCGGCCCGACCTCCCCGCTGACGTCGCCGCCTGGCTCGACAGACTCGTGGCCCCCGATCCGCTCGATCGCTTTCCCTCGGCCGCATCGGCCGCCGCCGCCCTCGCGGCGCTTCCCGCAGCCGCGGCCGCGACGACCGATCTCCCCGCCGTCTCCCCGCTGGCCCCGCCGCCACTGCCCGACGCGGCCCCCTGGCACCGGCGGGCGGCGCCGGCGGCCGATCGCGGACGGCAGGCGGCAGCTGACGCGCGGCTCGACGGGGTCCTCGATCGGGCCGCGGCGTTCGAGGCGAGCGGTCGCGATCTCCTCGGCGAGCAGACGGTCACCGACATCGCCCGCGAGCTCAACCTCGACGCGGGCGAAGTCCGCGCCATCCTCCGCGCCCATCGGCAGGGAAGGGGAGGGCGGGGCCGCGACGCCGACAGCATCGCCGGGGTGTTTGGCGAGGCGCTCGGCCAGAAGGATCGGCGGGGTCCACTGGCAGATCGCTGGGGCGGGGCCAGCCCGCGCGTCGACCATCGAGCGATGCGTCCACTGGTGATCGCGGCAATCGCGGGGGCTCTGGCCATTCCCCTGATCGTGATGACGATGCGAACCGAATACCAACGCCAGGAAGCGCCCCGCAAGATGACGATCGAGCGCGAACTGCCCCCGCCTCCCTCACCGCCGCAGGCCGAGGCCGAGCCCGGGGCGGCGTCGCTCCCGAATCCCTCCCATCCAACCGAGCCCGCCCCGTCGCCCCGGTTTCCGGTCCTCGAGTCGGAGCCACGCTTGGCCCCCACCCCCGCCGAGGCGTTCAATCGCTCCGTGGCGAGCTTCCCCGTGTTGAGCCTCGTTGCCCTCAGCTGTCTCGGCCTCGCGACCCTCTGGTCGATTGGCTTCGGCGTGTCGCTCGTGTGGCGTGCCCTCCGCCGCCGGCCGAGGCGGAACTGGCCTTGAGCCACGGGCCCTCGGCCGCGACGATCCCGCCCCTTGCGGCCCGGTCCGGCCGCACCTTCGTGGGATGCCGCCGATGCCACGCCCCCGCCGCCGGCCCTTTGCCTTCGTTCGCCTCGCGCCGCTCTTTGCCGCCGCGCTCGCCGCGTTCACGGCGCCGATGTCGCTTGCCCAGGCGCCGCTTCCCCCCGCCGCCGCTCCCTACGGCGCGGTCGTCCCCACGCTCACGCTCCCGGCCCCCGGCCAGACATTGCCTGCGCCGATGGTCTCGCCTCTTCCTGCCGTTCCTCCCGCCGCCACCGTGCCTGCCGGAACGCTCCCTGGCATCGTCCAGCCGCTCCCGCCGCCGCCGACGACGCCCCTCTTCCCGGGATTCTCCTCGCCGACGACCTCCCCCAATCCCTTCGCGCCGCTCCCCGCCGGCGCGGTCATCGGCCCCGGTGGCCCGGTCGTCCCCGGCCCTCCGCCAGCCCAAAGCAACAGCGTCGTCATCCCTCCGCTCGATGCCGAGGTCGTCTGGCAGCAGATGGTCGATACGATGGACGACTTCTTCAAGATCCAGTCGGAACAGCGCGTCGTGTTTGCCAACGGCATCCCGGCCGAGGGGCGGATCGACACCGATCCACAGACTGGCGCGACGCTCCTCGAACCGTGGCGCGGCGATTCGGTCGGCTTCCGCGAGCGGCTCGAATCGACGCTCCAATCGATTCGCCGCTCGGGCTCGATGCGGCTGATCCCCGATCCTTCCGGGTGGCGGGTCGAGGCGGTGGTGCTCAAGGAACTCGAAAACCTCCCCCGGCCGATGCGGGCCACCGCCGGCGGCGCCTCCTTCCGCAACGACGACTCGCTCTATCGCTACGGCACACCGCTCCCCACGCTCGGCCAGCAGGTCGGCGACCAGCCGCGCCCGGTCGCCAATCCGACGCCGAACCTCGGCTGGATCCCTCTCGGCCGCGACCCGCTCCTCGAACAGAAGATGCTCGGCAAGGTCCTTGGCCGGCTCGGCGTGGCGCCAGTGCCACAGGCCGGCCCCGCCTACCAAGCGGCTGATCCCGCCACCGGCCTCCCCGCCACGCTCCCCGGCCCGGCCGCGAGCATGACCGGCGCGAGCCCCGCTCCGCAGGCACCCGTCTACGGGGCCCCGATCCGCCCGGAGCAGCTGCCCCCCGGCGCCCTTGTCGCCCCCGGGCCGCCGGTGCCGATCGAATCGCTTCCGTTGCCGGCGCCGAAATAGGGCTGGAAAAGGTCTCCTGATTTGGCGGCCGCCTTCCAGCGCGGAGGCGAGGCGGGGATCGGCGAACGCTTGAGGAGTGACGAGGTTCCTCCGAGGAACGACGAAACTTTTGCCGGCCCCGCCGACGAACCTTCCACAGGCAAGCCAACGGGATTTCAGGGTCAAGCGTGGCTTCGGGGTCGCCCGTGCCCCGTCGCCGGACGTTCG
>CANGGC010000284.1 GCA_947453125.1 Planctomycetaceae bacterium
CCTCACCAGCCGCGACATCATCACGCTGTGGGTGGCGCGGATGGTGATCATGGGGGTGTTCGACACCGGCGCGCTTCCCTTCCGCGAGGTCTACATCCACCCCAAGATCCTCGATCGCTACGGCGAGACGATGAGCAAGAGCAAGGGGAACGGCGTCGATCCGCTCGACGTCATCGAGGCCCTCGGTGCCGACGCCCTCCGCTTCGGGATGACGACGCTCGCCACCGAGACACAGGACGTGCGGATGCCGGTGGAGTTTCAGTGCCCGGTGTGCGAGGCGCGGATCGAGCAGACGGTGCAGAATCGCATCCAGCCGCGGATCGAATGCCCGAAATGTAAAAAACCGTTCAAGACGCAGTGGGCTCAGACCGAGGCCGATCTCGCCCTCCCTCGTGGCCCGGCGCTGTCGGAGCGCTTCGAGGCCGGGCGCAACTTCTCCAACAAGCTCTGGAACGCCACCCGATTCGTCCTGATGAATCTCGAGGACTTCCAGGCAGGGGATCTCGCCGGCGCGAGAAGCGCCTTCGAGGCCCTCGAGGATCGCTGGCTCGCCAGCCGGCTGGCGAGCGTGACCGCCGAGGTGAACCGCTGCACCGACGAATACCGCTTCGCCGATGCCGCGCGGGCTCTCTATGCCTTCACTTGGGACGAGTTCTGCAGCGCGTATCTCGAGCTCTGCAAGTCGCGCCTCAGTGATCCGGCCGCGCGTGACCAGGCGCGGTCGATGCTCCTCCTCGCGCTCGACACGATCCTCCGCCTCCTCCATCCGATCATGCCGTTCCTCACCGAGGAGATCTGGCAGCATCTCCGCGAAGTGGCCCCAAACCGTCGCCTGCCGTGGGATCGCGGGGAGGCGCCGGCCGCCTCGATCATGGTGGCCCGGTGGCCCGAGCCGCCGCCGGCATGGGTCGATCGGCGCACCGAAGATCAATTCGGCACCTTCCTCGCCGTCGTCGGGGCGATCCGCGAGATCCGCTCGCGGCAGAACGTCCCGCCGAAGACGAAGCTCACGGTGCAGATCCGTTCCGATCTTGCCACCGCCGAGCTCCTCGCCCCGATGCGCGGGTCGATCGAATCGATGGCCGGGGCGACTCTGGGCATCGTCGGTCCCGATGCCACCGGGGCCCCCGGGGCTGCCACCGCGGCGGCCGCCGGCTGCGACCTGTTCGTCGATCTTGCCGATCTCATCGACGTCGGGGCGGAGATCGCCCGTCTCAAGAAAGACCATGAAAAACTCGTCGCCATGATCGCCGCCAAACGGGCGAAGCTCGGTGACGAGAAGTTTGCCGCCCGAGCGCCTGCCAACGTTGTCGAGAAGGAGCGGGAGCAACTGACGGAGATGGAGGAGCGGCTCGTCAAGGGGATGACGACGCTGGCGGAGCTTTCGGTCAGGAAGCCGGGCTGACCGGCTCTCCGGCATCAGGGGCCCGGCGCGTGCCCCGGTGATCGGCTTGGAGTAGAATGGAGCCAGTTCGCGGGCGGGCGAACGGTGGGGCGACCGACGGTGAATGTCACCGATCGCGAGTCGCCGGCCCGGTCAGTCGAGTCGGAGGATCGTCATGAGCGTGCAGATGGAACTCTCCCGGATCATCATCAGCGAGATCAATGATCAGCAGGTGGTGTATTTGAAGGAGGTTGAGGGAGACCGCACCTTCCCGATCCTCATCGGGCTCTTCGAGGCGACGAGCATCGATCGCCGCGTCAAACACCATCCCTCGCCGCGGCCGCTGACGCATGACTTAATAGTCGCCGTCGTCGACAGTCTCGGCGGTGAGCTTCAGGATGTCGTCATCTCCGAACTCAAAGACCACACCTACTACGCCGTGATCCGCGTGTTGAAGGGGGGCGAGGTGATCGAGATCGACTCGCGCCCCTCCGACGCGATTGCGATCGCCGTGACCTGCGACCCGAATCTGCCGATCTACGTCTCGGAAGAGGTCCTGGCCGACGTGCTTGGCTGATTGGCTCGCGAGCTCGTCGAGAGCAGACGCGGCACGATCAACCAGCCGAGCAGCGCTCCGGCGAGGAGGCCTCCGATGTGCGCCATGTTGGCGATCATTGGGCTGACGAGCCCCAGGCCCAACTGCCACAAGGCCCACATCCCCAGCACGACTCCGATCCGGGCGTCGTGGACATGGAGTTCTCGCCGTCTCCTGGCGAGCATTGCGACGGTGCAGCCCATGAGACCGAAGATCGCCCCCGAGGCCCCAACCGTCGGCATCGGCACGAACGCCGCAGAGGCCACTCCACCGACGATTCCGGCGGCGGCGTAGATCGCCAGCATCGTCGCCGATCCGAAGGCATGCTCGCAGGCCAGGCCGAGGATATAGAGGGCCACCATGTTGCCGAAAAGGTGTTCGCCGCTGCCGTGGAGGAACATCGAACTGACCAGCCGCCAGACCTCGCCGCGGGCGAGCCGGTCGGTGACGAGGGCCCCGGCGTCGATGATCGCCTCCTCGCTCTCGAGAGCCCCGGTGGCGATCTGCCAACCGAAGATCGCGCTGCACAGCGCGATGATTGCGAGCGTGGTGGGGGCGGCGTACGACATCCCGCGCTCGAAGTCGATCCGCGGCTCGTGCGATTCGTCGGCGAGCATGTCGGGGGAAAAGTCACGCACCGGCGTCGCGGTTAGCGGTGGAAAGGCGTCGTCCCCGCCGGAGCGCATGGGATCGTCAGGGGGAGGCGTCATCGGCCGTCTCCCGTGTCGAGCAGCACGCCCATGGCCAGGGCGATGCGACGGTCGAGCGACCGGGTCGGATCGGCCGAAAGGTCGAGGACGTAGCGATCGAAGAGGGTCAACTTGCGGTTGAATTCGCCGAGGCGATCGCCATCGGCGGAGGATCCTCTGACGATCACGTAATTGGTCCGCAGCAGGCCGAACGCAGGGCCGAACAAACGCCGCAGGAGCGAGAGAATGATCGAATCCTCGTAGGCGGTACAGATGGCGTTCCCCTCGAGGTCGTGGCACCACCAGCGCTTGCGGAACAGGCTGTAGAGGATGTTCTTGGAGAATGTCGCGATCGGCCCCCGCTGCGGGCAGACGAGCGTGTAGCGGGGGCGGAAGGGCATCAGCTTACTGTCTTGGTGGATTTCGAGGACCGAGTCTTTCTGCCCTGGATCGCGGTAGAAGAAGACGTGACGCCGCGGGATGATCGCGACGACCGTGGCGATCGTGGCGAGCATGGAGAGGAGCGTGAGGCCCAGCACCAACACGCCGACGAGAGCCGTGTCGACATCCTGTCCTCCGCCGTCGATCTTCAGCATCTGCAGGATCGCGAGGCCGCCGAGGAAGATCAGGAAAAAGACCAACACCCCGGCGAGGATGCCGAGGATCCCCCACCACAGGGCCGTCGGCCGCTTCACGAAGAGGACTGACTGGTCATGATCGTCGCGAACGTCATAAATCTGGGAGATCGACATCACCCGCTGGCGGAGGAGGAAACGATCGCGGTCGAAGAGGGTGTCGGCCTGCGCTGCGATCACCGGCACGTCGATTGTTCCGCCGCAGTCTGGGCAGCGTATCCGCTCCCCAGCGATTTCATTCTTGAGTCTGAGCGTACGCCCACAGGCGCACTCGACCTGGATCGCCATCACGACTCCCCGATGGTGGAGGCAAGAACAGAGCTCGTCCGCCGAAGACAACTTCAGCCTACCCACTCTGCTGCGGGGGGCCAAACACGCATGGTGGATCGAGATCGCGGCCCGGCGGCTTTCGTGTTTGCGCAGGATCGTTCGAAATGGTAGGACTATCGAGTAGGTCATGCCGCCTCGCGTCGTTTTGCACCCAAAGGATCGATCGATGCCCCTGCCCAGCGACGTCCAGCCCGGTTGCCAGTTTGCCAGTGACAACACCGCCGGCTACTGCCCCGAGGCGTGGGCCAGCCTCGAGCAGGCGAATGCCGGGACGGTGCCGAGCTATGGCGACGACAAGTGGACGGCGCGGGCCTGCGAGCTGATCCGCGAGGTCTTCGAGCACGACGCCGAGATTTTCTTCAGCTTCAACGGCACGGCGGCCAATTCGCTGGCGCTCGCCGCGATGTGCCAGTCGTACCACTCGATCCTCTGCCACGAGGTCTCGCACGTGGAGACCGACGAGTGTGGGGCGCCGGAGTTTTTCTCCAACGGCACGAAGCTCCTGCTCCTCCAGGGGGAGCGGGGCAAGCTCGGGCCCGACGCGATCCACCGGGCCGTCGAGCGCCGCCGCGACATCCATTTCCCGAAGCCGCGTGTCGTGAGCGTGACGCAGGCGACAGAGCTTTCGACCGTCTACACCGTCGGGGAATTGGCGGCCGTCCGCGACGCCTGCTCGCGGCATGGCCTTCGCCTCCACATGGACGGGGCCCGGTTCGCCAACGCGCTTGCCGCTCTGGGTGTGCCGCCGCGATCGGTCACCTGGGAGGTCGGGGTCGACGTGCTCTGCTTCGGTGGCACGAAGAACGGGATGGGGATGGGTGAGGCGATCGTGTTCTTCAACCGCGATCTCGCCGAGGAGTTTGCCTGGCGCTGCAAGCAGGCGGGGCAACTCGCCTCGAAGATGCGGTATCTCGCTGCGCCTTGGGTGGGGCTTCTCGAGAACGGCGTGTGGCTCGCCAATGCCGCCCGGGCCAATGCCGCGGCTGCCCGGCTCGAAGCGGGGCTGGCAGCGATCCCCGGCGTAGAGATCCTCGGGAGGCGCGAAGCCAACGCGGTGTTTGCGAAGCTCGCCCCGGCGTACGCGGCTGCCCTGCGGGCGAAGGGCTGGAAGTTCTACGACTTCATCGGCGCCGGCGGCTGCCGGTTCATGTGTTCGTGGGCGACGAC
>CANGGC010000285.1 GCA_947453125.1 Planctomycetaceae bacterium
TCGCCATTGTCACCCCTTCGGCCGATCTCGACGCGGCCGTCCGCGAGTGCCTGGCCGGGAGCCTCGCCTTCAACGGCCAGCGTTGCACGGCGCTCAAGCTCCTCGCCGTGGCCCGTCCCGTGTTCGCTCGCTTTACGGAGGCGTTCGCCGCCGCCGTCGACCGGCTCCTCGTCGGCTCCCCCTGGACCGAGGGTGTCGGCGTCACGCCGCTGCCGGAGCCCGATGCCCCGGAGCGGATGGCGGCGCTCGTCGCCGATGCGGTGGCGAAGGGGGCGCGGGTGCTCAATGCCCGCGCCGGCAGGCTCGACGCCACGACGTTCTTCCCGGCGGTCGTGGGGCCGGTCACGAAGGGGATGCGGCTGTGGCACGAGGAGCAGTTCGGGCCGGTCGTGCCGATTGCGGTTTACGACGACATCGAGGAGCCCCTCGACTGGGTGCGTGATGCCGATCATGGCCAGCAGGCGTCGATCTTCTCGCTCGATCCGGAGGAGGTGGCGGTCCTCGTCGACGGACTTGCCAATCAGGTCTGCCGGGTGAACCTCAACAGCCAGTGCCAGCGGGGGCCGGACATCTTCCCCTTCACTGGGCGGAAGGACAGCGCTGAGGGGACGCTTTCGGTGAGCGACGCCCTGCGGGCGTTTTCGATCCGGAGCATGGCGGCGGCGAAGGACACGCCGGAGAATCGGGCGATCCTCGGCGACATTGTCCTCTCCCACCGCTCGTCGTTTCTCTCCACCGACTGGCTATTTTGAGTCGGACGACCTTCGTCACCCGCCCCTCTCCCCGCCAGGCATTCCATCGCCCCCCTTTTCGCGGGCCCTGGAACGCAGGAACGAGAACGCGGGCTCCGTTATGTTCGCCGCTGCCCTGCGGTTTACTTGGAGTCGGGGGATCGGTCCCGCACTCCCCTTCCCCGCCGGCTGGACGCTCCGCGTGGGCAGCCTAGAGTTTTCCCATCCCAGGGCCGTCCGCTTCGTCGGGCGGGGATTGCAATGACGCTCGCCGAACTTCTTCCGATCCTCCAGATGGCGATCGCCCCGGCGACGCTCGTCTCAGGGGTCGGTCTGTTGCTGCTGTGCATGTCGCAACGGTTTGCCACGGTGGTCGAACGGGCCCGAAGCATTGCCCTCTCGGCCTCTGCCCTTTCCGGCTCCGGCCGAGCCGATGCCCGCCGCCAACTTTACGTACTCTCCCAGCGGGCCAGATTCCTCCGCGGGTGTGTCGGTACGGCGGCGGGGAGCGTCTTGCTCGCCGTCCTTCTCATGGTCGCGCTCGTGACGGGGTCGATCGCGAAGATCGACGTCGCCCCGGCGGCAATCGGCCTCCTCATCGCCTGCCTCCTCTCCCTCCTTCTCTCGCTGGGGCTCTTCCTCCTCGACGTCAATCTGTCGCTGAATGCCCTCTGGATTGAGCTTCCCCGCGGCTTCGCCCTCCCGGAGGAGCGGGCCGTAATCCGCCCCCGCCGCCGCCCAGCCCGGCTGCCGCTCAACGTCTGACGAGCGACGTTCGCGGAGCTGCTTGGGCCTTCGCGCCTGCGGAATCCTTGCAGGCCGAGCAGATCTTCCGGAGGATACGACGGGGCGTCGTCGTGTCGTGACGGCGCCGGTTGAATGGGTGTGCCCTTCGGGCCATCCTCTCTTGGAGCTGTTCGCGTGACGTCGTTTGGCAGGCATCGTCTTCTCCTTCCCGTCCTCGGCTGGATCTTCACCACTGGCCTGGTGGGCCTGGCCGCAGAGCCAGCCGCCGATCGCCTGTATGTCGGCGGCACGATCCTCACGGTGAATGACTCCCAGCCGCGCGCCGAAGCGGTTGCGGTGGCGAAGGGGCGGATCGTGGCCGTCGGATCACGGGCCGACGTCCTCGCCCGCCGCGGCGAGCAGACGGAGGTCGTCGACCTTGCCGGCCGCACACTCGTGCCCGGGTTCATCGATGGCCACAGCCACTTCTTTTCGCTCGTCGACGTGCAGACACAAGCCCTGTGCGCTTCCCCGCCGGCCGGCCCCTGCCGGAGCGTGGCCGACGTGATCGCGGCCCTCGAGCGCATCAAGGAACGCCGCAAGATTGGCCCGGGCGAGTTTGTGATGGGGTTTGGATGCGACCCCGATCTCCTCGCGGAGAATCGCTTTCCTACGAAGGCCGAGCTCGACCGGGCCTTCCCCGACAATCCCGTCTTCATCGTCCATGTCTCGGGGCATGGGGCGAAGCTCAATTCGAAGGCCCTCGCGGCCTACGATGTCACCGCCGCCACCCCCACGCCCGTTGGCGGCGTAATCGGCCGCGAGGCCGGTTCGCAAGAGCCCGATGGCCTCCTCTTCGAGACGGCCTTCATGCCGATCTTCGCCAAGCTCCCCTCCCCCGGCGTCGACGAGCTGATGGCGATCCTCGAATCGGGCCAGGATCTCTACCTCCGGGCGGGGATCACGACGGCCCAGGAAGGGGCGACGATGAAGCACCAGTTCGATCTCCTCCGCGTCTTCGCCGATCGCGGCAGCCTGAAGCTCGACCTCGTCGCACTCCCCTTCATCACCGAGATCGACGCCGTCTTCGCCGGAAAGCCGCCGGCCAACGAGCCCGACTACCGCAATCGCCTCCGGATCGGGGGCGTGAAGATCGTCACCGACGGCTCGCCGCAGGGAAAGACAGCCGCCTTCACCACGCCCTACCTCACCGCCGGCCCAGCGGGGCAGAAGGGCTGGCGTGGAGAGCTCTCCTTTCCCCAAGCGCAGATCAACGACTGGGTGAAGCAGGTCTACGACGGCGGCGCCACGCTCTTCGTCCATTGCAACGGCGACGCGGCGATCGACAGCCTCCTCGAGGCCCATCGCTTCGCTTCGGCGGGCGATCCGACGAAGCCACGGGGCACCGTCGGTATCCATTCCCAGTTCATCCGCCGCGACCAACTCCAAAAATACGCCGCCTGGCAGATCACCCCCTCCTTCTACACCGAGCACTGCTTCTATTTCGGCGACACGCATGTCGTGAACCGCGGCCGGGAGCAGGCGGAGTTCATCAGCCCGATGAAGTCGGCCCTCGCCCTTGGCCTCCATCCGACGAACCACACCGACTTCAACGTTGCGCCGCTCGATCAGCTATTCACGATCCACACCGCGGTGAACCGGCAGACGCGCTCGGGCGTGATCCTCGGCGAAGCGGAGCGGATCTCGCCGCTCGAGGCGCTCCGGGCGATCACGCTCGACGGCGCGAGGATGTACGGCGAGGAGAATACAAAGGGCTCGATCGAGACCGGCAAGCTCGCCGACCTCGTCATCCTCTCGGCCGACCCGACGGCGGTTCCCGCCGCCGAGATCGAAAAGATCGAGGTGCTCGAGACGATCAAAGAGGGGAAGACGGTGTGGAAGAAGTGAGCCTCCGCAGGGCTCCCCATCGGAGGCTTCAGTCGCCGGCGCCGGGCGGGCGCGGGTTGGTCCAGGTTTCATCGGTGAGCCAGGGCCACTGGAGGGTGGCGAGGAGGGCCCCGAAGGCGATCGTGCCGACGAGGCCGACGATCCCGGCAACCACCGGCGGGCACTGTTCGACGACGAACCGGTACGCCTGGCTCGCCAGCACCCAAAGCACCGCCAGCCCCCTTCGCTTCCCCCGAATCCCGCCGATGTCATTCCAGTCGGCCAGCGGCATCTGTTGCGGCTGGACGAGCCCGACCGCCGTGAGGGCGATCGTCGCCGCGAAGAGCGTCAGCGGCAGGCAGAAGATCCACGACCGCAGGTCGATCTTGAAGACCTTCCGTCGGGTCGTCTCGACCGACCACGCGCAGGCCGGCCGGAGCAACTTCAGCGCCTCGTCGCGCTCGAAGGGCATCGTGAAGTCGATTTCTTCGACCCGGTCCCGGAGCCCGAGTCGGATCGTCTTCTCGCCAGAGCTTGAGTGCACCGAAACGATGTCGTCGATCGCCACGCTGAAACCTGGGCTCCACGGCTTCTTCCGTATACCCGGCTTTCCGGGCGCGGCGCCGGTCGCGTTCTCCACCGGCGCCTCCCTGCCCTCCGCGAAGCACGACACCTGGGGCAGGGTCGTCGTCCCCCGGCAGAAGCGGCCGTGGAGGACGCCGTAGAAGCGGGGCCCGAGCACCAAGACGGGCGTACCAGAGCGTTTCATATCGGCGAGCGTCGCCAGGGCGACGTTGCGTTCGAGGCGGAAGATCGACGTCGCGCCGATCGGCAGCAACAACAGCCACCAAGGCGAGGAGACGCTCGCGCCGACGACGCCCGCGATCATCACGAGCATCCCGAAGAGCACCGACCGCCACGCCCGGAGACGGATGTCGTAGTTCATGCTGATGTCAGGCATCGCCGCCGCCCTTCACGCCGAGAGACCGAAGAGATTCCGTGGCATAAGATCGACCGGTTTCCAAGGATTACGCAGCCACGCGTCCCCCGCTGCCGAAGGGGCTACAATACCCTCCATCATGAAATCCTACACCAAGCATCTGACGTTCACGCTCCCCGAGCGAATGGCGTTTCGCAACATCACGCCCGATGTCATGAAGCTCGTGGCGGCAAGCGGCGTTCGCGAAGGGCTGTGCCTCGTCAACGCGATGCACATCACGGCGAGCGTGTTCATCAACGACGACGAGCCCGGCCTCCACGCCGATTACAAGACGTGGCTCGAGACCCTCGCCCCCTTCAACGCCTCCCCGCAGGCCTACGCCCACAACCGCACCGGTGAGGACAACGCCGATGCCCACATGAAGCGGCAGATCATGGGGCGCGAGGTCGTCGTGGCGATCACCGAGGGGAAGCTCGACTTCGGCCCCTGGGAGCAGATCTTCTACGGCGA
>CANGGC010000286.1 GCA_947453125.1 Planctomycetaceae bacterium
CGGTCCAGAACGTGAGTCGGTTGGCAAACGGGTCGTGGATCGTCATTTCGCAGGCGCCCCAGTCCTGATCGTGCCAGCCGGGACGCGCATTCCCGTAGCCCTTGGCGTTGAGCGTCGCGCACAGGGCACGGACATCCGCGACCTCGATCCGCACCCGCGCGCCCGGCGCGCAGTCGCCGAAATGCTCGGAGAGATGGATCCGGCAGGCTCCCTGCGAGATCCCCATGTAAAGGGGCATCCCCGGCTCGAAACGGTGTTCGAAGTCGACAGTGAAGCCGAGAAAGTCGACGTAAAACTCCTTCGCCTTCTTCTCGTCGAAGCTGCGGAGGATCGGCACGGCTGGCTGAAACATGCTTGCATTCCCGGAATGAGTACACAAAGGACGGACTTCGAAGCAGGATCACTCGCCGCACTGCGGACAGGGGCCGGCGAAGCGGAATGACTTGACGGGGCGAAGATGCCCGCAGCCCCGGCAGGCCTGCCCCTCCCCCATCCAGGCATGGAAGATCACATCGGCGACAACCGCGACTGCGTACAGGCCCCCGAGAATACCGACTGGTATCAGCCACGCCTCGCCACCGCCATTGGGCCCTCCCTGCAGCTTCATCCACACGGCGCCAGCGACCATCGCCACCATCATCAGGCCGAAGAAGAGGGGACGGATCAATTTCATGCTTTCAACTCCGATTCGGCAGCGGGCCCGCTTGCGACCTGTCAACCGCCGGTCACCGCCTCGGTGACGATCCGCCTGAGTTCCTTGTAATCGGTCTTGCCCGTCCCGAGGACGGGAATCGTCTCGAGCTGCCGGACTTCGTCGATCCGCATCACGCCACGGAGGCCATCCTCGAGGAGGATCTGGCTCGCCTCGCGGAGCGTGAGGGGGAACGTCGTGAACAACGCGACATGCCGTCCCCCCGGCGTCTCGATCCCCTCCACCGCCACCTTTGGGCCATTTTCGTCGGCAGGATAGCGCTTCGAAAACGGCTCCTCGAGCGCCGGCAGCGAGATCATCTCTCCACCCGCCTTGAGGAACCGCTTCAGCCGCCCCTTGAAGGCGAGCCAGTTGTCGGCGTCGGCAACGACGAGATCGCCGGTGCGGTACCACTGCTTCCCCTCCATCTCCACAAACGGCGATGGGCCGTCGTGATTGAGATAGCCCGAGAAGATCGAAGGCCCCGATGCCAGGAGCATTCCCGTCTCCCCCGTGGCCAACGGCTGTCCTGTATCGACATCGACGACGCGGATGTCGACGTGCCGCACCGGCCGACCGATGAACCCCCGGCGCCGATCGGCGACCCTATTGGCCGCGAGGACGGGGGAGCATTCGGTGATCCCGTAGCCCTCGAGGATCACCGCCTCCGGCGCGAGGGCCTCGGTGCGATCGAAGACCGCATCCGGGCACTTCTCGGCCCCGGCAATGATCCGCCGCAGGCTCCTTAAGTCTCCTTCCTTGCTCACCGAAAGGATGTAGGCGAGGAAGGTCGGCGTCGTGAACAGCATCGTCGGCTGGAACGCCCGGATCGTCTCCACGAGGCCACGGGCATCGGTCGGATCGGCATGACGGACGCTGCGAATGCCGGTGAGGTGGGGAAGGAGAACGTTGCCGGTGAGCCCGAAGCTGTGGAACGGCGGAAGAAACCCGAGGAGCGAATCGGCCGCCGTCACCTCGAGGATCTCGAGGGAGTCGGTGATGTTCGTGATCAGGTTGGTGTGCGAGAGAGGAACAGTTTTCGGCGCGCTCTCAGATCCGGACGTGAACAGGAACACCGCCGGCTCGTCGGGATCCTGCTTGGGAAGCCCGCGGAGGATCGCGCCGGAGTTCAGGATCGTGCCGAGGAGCGTCGAGACCTGCTCCCCCTTCCCGATGCTCTCCCGGATCGTCTCGAGGTATTCATACGGCGCCCCGGGCACTTCGATGCCGAGCCGATCGACGAGCTTCTTTGAGGTGATGATTCGCTGCGTGCCGGTCACCTTGACGCCATGAGCGAGATTCGACGGGCCGGTCGTCCAGTTCATCATCACCGGTGTCTTGCCCGCCATGTGGAGGGCGAAGAAGACGATGTCGGCGGCGACGCTCGCCGGCAGCATCACGCCGACATGCTTCTCCGGCCAGGCCGCGAACCGGCGGGCCATGAGGCTCGCCCCGACGAGGAGCCGACGCGACGGAAGCACCCCGGAGATCCGATCGGCCACAGCGGGCTCGGTCGGGGACGCAAGCGCCCGGCGCACGAAAGCCTCGGCGACGGTGCCGGCGAGCACCGCCGGCGGAGCGGTCGATCGCGGCGGCGTGAACCAGGCCTTCGGCACCGCAATCGCCTCCTCCTTCTCGCCGGCGGCAAGCTTGCCGTCGGCCAGGGCCCACAGTTCGCCGAGGGTGTTGAGGACGGAGGCGTTGTGGAAGCCGAACTGCTGCTCGACCTTGAGCGTGGCATCCATCCGGTCGAGGCTGTCCATCCCCAGCGCCTCGAGCGTCGTGTCGAAGGCGAGTTCATGGGAATCGATCTCGCGGCCGAGATGCCCTTGGACGAGGTCGTTCACCAGCCGGATCGTCTTCGGGTCGATCGTGGCCGGATCGATCGACGGAAGCGAGGCGCCGGCGGCGTAGTGCCCCTCGGTAGGGCCGAAGCAGTGGCTGTAGCGCACGAACGCCGGCGGCTGCGGGCCATCGACGTTGTACCAGCTCTCGAGGAAGGCATTGGTCTGCTCGCGCGTCGCCTTAGGGAGCGTTCCCCGCTGCAGCACCTCGACGGTCATCGTTACCTTCCGGCGCGGCAGGAAGACCAAGAGCGCCGCCAGGGCCCAGCCGAGATTCCGCACGATCGTCGGCACGAGGCTCGGTGGAGCGCCGGTGGCTGCGCATCCGAAGCTGCTCCCCCACAGGCCGCGGGTCCGCACGAGGACGACATTGAGATCGGGGCAGCGCGAGAGGAGCTCATGGACGGCCCGGGCCGAGCCGACGACCTCGGCATTGCCGCGCTGGAGACGCCCGGAGGGATAGATCAGAAAGCTGTCGCCGCGGCCAATCCGCGCGACGACAGCGTCGATCATCTCAAGGGTCTTGGCCTGGGCGTCGCGGCTCCGGGCGGAGAGATCGGGCACCTCGAAGGCATCGCCCATCGCCATCAACGGCTGCAGCGGCAGGAGCCGGTAGATGCCGCTGAAGACGAGGGGACGCAGCGCTCTCCCGAGCCGGACGTGGGAGAGCACCAGCGGCGGATCGACATAGGCGGGATGGTTGGGGAGGACGAGCGTCGGCCCCTGGAGCGCGGAGAGCCCCTCGGCCCCCTCCACCGTGACCCGGTAGCGGAGCCGCAAAAGGATCCCGGAGATCGTCCAGAAAAGCCGGTTGAGCAGGAGTTTCACAGGTGACTTCCACCTCCCTTCGATGATCTCTGGGGCGACAGCAGCCCGCGACTGTCACGCGGCCGCTGTTCCTGCCCCGTCCCGTCCCCCACCGTAGCGGTCTGGTAGGATCGAACGCCATGGTCGTTTCCGTCAAACAGCTTGAAAAACAGTACGGCGCTCACCGGGCCCTCGGGGGGGTGAGCCTCGACGTGGAGCCGGCCACACTCTTCGGCCTCCTCGGCCAGAATGGCGCGGGGAAAACGACGCTCATCAAGATCCTCCTCGGCCTGGTCGCCCCGACGGCGGGCGAGGCTTCCCTCCTCGGCCAGCCCGTCGGCACCTTCTCAGCTCGCCGCGAGGTCGGCTACCTGCCGGAGGACCACCGCCTCCCCGAATACCACACGAGCACCAGCCTCCTCGACCTCTACGGCGCCCTCCAGGGTATCCCCCGCCGCGAGCGGCGGCGGCGGGCCGCCGAGCTCCTCGACATCCTCGGCCTCGCCGGCCGCGAAAAGCTCCGCATCCGCGGCTACTCCAAGGGGATGAAGCAGCGGCTCGGTCTCGCCCAGGCCCTTCTCCACAGTCCCCGTGTCCTATTCCTCGACGAGCCGACCGACGGCGTCGATCCGGTGGGGCGGAAGGAGATCCGCGATCTCCTCCTCGAGGAACGGCGCCTCGGCGTGACGGTGTTCATCAACAGCCATCTCCTCGGCGAAGTGGAGCAACTCTGCGACCGGGTGGCGATTCTCCGCAAGGGAAAGCTGATGGTCACCGGCACCGTTGCCGATCTCACCCGGCAGAAGGCAAGCTGGCTGATCGCTTTCGATCGCGACATGCCGGCGTCGTTCCGCTTTGCCGGCGCGACCGTCGAAGCCGTCGAAGGGGGAAATCGCCTCCGGGTCAGCCTCGACCCGGCCGATGGCCCGGGCCCGCCCCAGAGCGCCGACGCACCGGAGGGGATCGATCGATTCGTCGCCGCGGCCAGCGCCTCGGGCCTACGGCTGCGGCATCTCGAACGGGAACGAGCGACGCTCGAGGACCTCTACCTCGCGATCGCCGACGGCGGAGGGACACCGTGAACGATCCCGATCGCTTTCCCCGTAAGCAGGCTGACGCGGCCGGACGCGTCACGGTGCGGCCGATGCTGCCGCGGACGTTCGCCGCCATGCTCCGGGATACGTGGCGCGAGTTTCTTGACGCCAAGGTCCTCTATCTCCTGCTGCTGGCAATCGCGCTCCTGTTTGGCGCCGCGCTCACCGGGCGGATCGAGCCGCAGCCGGGGGGCCGGCAGTATCTCGACATCGCGGCTCGGGCGATGGCAGCCGATCTCGACGGCATCGACATCGCCACACAATCGATGGGGGATGTCGCTGGTCGACTCAACGGCTCGGTGTATGCGATCACCGCCGCCGAGCCGATCGACGCCGATCTCCCCGAAGGC
>CANGGC010000287.1 GCA_947453125.1 Planctomycetaceae bacterium
AAGGGCACACGCCGGTCGCCGAGGTGGAATGGTTTAACAACACGATCTGCATCGACACCGGCTGTGTGTTTGGCGACCGGCTCACGGCCCTCCGCTGGCCGGAGCGGGAGCTCGTGTCGGTGTCGGCCGGTGGAGCCTGGGGACGGTCGGCACGGGGGCCGTTGCCGCCGCGCCGGCTCGGAGCCCGCCCTGTTGCCAGCCCCGCACCACCGCTTCCGACGGCAGCCGACGCGATCGCCACGCTCCGCCGCTTGGCTGCCACGGAGATGGCCCGCTTGTCGAGCATCGTCCCCGGGAATGCTGTCGCCCGCGATCCGTGGGTGATTCATCTTCCGCCGACGATGTCGTCGTGCGATCCTTCGCACCACGGCGACGGCCTCGAGCATCCGCTCGGCGCCTTCGCCCACTACGCCGCGGCGGGGCTGCGGCAGGTGATTTGCGAAGAGAAGCAGACCGGCCTGCGGGGGGTGGTGGTGGTCTGCCGCGATGCCGATACGGCGGCCAGGCGGTTCGGTGTCGCGGACGGCACGGCCGGCGCGATCCATTCACGCACCGGTCACCGCTGCCTCCCCGCGACCGATGAAGCAGCGCTCGTGGAGACGATCGCCGCGGCCGCTGCGGCGGCCGGCCTGTGGAAGACGCTGGCCACCGACTGGCTCTGCCTCGACGGGGAGCTCATCGGTCTGGCCGATGGTGCTGCCGATCTTTCGACGCCGCGGCGGCTCGTCTTTTTCCACCTCCTTGCCGCCGAGAGGCGGACGTTCTTCGACCAGGAGCATGCCTGGCACCTCGACACGCTCCGCCGCCTCACCACCTCCCAGGCCGACGGAGGCCCCTTGGGCGTGACGCTGCACCGGGTCGTCGATCTCACCCGCCCCATCGACGTCGCCGCGGCCATTGCCTGGTGGCATGCGCTCACGGCCACCGGCGTCGAAGGGATTGTGGTCAAGCCGATCGAGCTCGCAGCCGCGGGGACCGATGGGCCCGTCCAGCCCGCGCTCAAGGTGCGTGGAGCGGACTGGCTCCGCCGCGTGTATGGCAACGACTACCGTGCCCCGGCGAGCCTCGAGTCGCTCCGCGTTCGCAGCCTGACGACGAAGCGGGCCCGGGCCCTCGGACAGTTCGCCCTCGGGATCGAGGCGCTCGAGCGCTTCGTGGCCGGCGCGCCGCGGGAACGCGTCGCAGCGTGCCTCACGGCCCATCAGGCCTGGGGGCCGATCCCGGACCACGGCAACTAAAATCCCTTGCCCGTCAGACCGAGCAATCGATGGCGATCGCCACCAACAGCAAAACACCGATCGCAGCGTTGGCGGTGAAGAAGGCCTGGTTGACGCGAGAGAGGTCGTCGGGGCGGACGAGCGAATGTTCCCAGACGAGGAGGGCCGCGATCGCCACGAGCGTTCCCCAATACACCGCCCCCAGCTGCGGCACGACCAGCGGCAGCGCCGCAAGGATCGCAAGCGTGACGACGTGGAGGCCCGCGGCGAGCGTGAGGGCCCGCGGCACGCCGAGCCGGGCCGGAATGCTGTGGAGCCCCTGGCTCTCATCGAAACCGGCATCCTGACAGGCATAGATGATATCGAAGCCCGCCACCCAGGTCGTCACGGCGAGTCCGAGGATGAGCGATGGAAGGCCATCGGCAGGATTGGCAAGCAACGCCTCGCCCCGGATCGCGATCCACGCTGCCACCGGCGCCATCCCCAGCGCCGCCCCGAGCCACACGTGAGCGAGCATCGTGAACCGCTTGGCGTAGCTGTAGCCGAGCAGCCACGCGAGGACCGGCACCGAAAGGACCAGCGGCAGCCAATTGGGGAGAAAGAGGACCGTGGCGGCGATGAACGCCCCGCACGAGAGGGCGACGAGTCCGAACACCTCGCCGACGGCGAGATCGCCGCGCGGCAGATGCCGTGTCGCCGTCCGCGGATTGGCGGCGTCGAACGAGCGGTCGACGAGCCGGTTGAAGGCCATCGCCGCCGTTCGCGCCGTCACCATGCAGAGGAGCACGCCGAGCCCACGCCGCCACCACTCGGCCGGAGACGTCGCCGTCGGGGTCTGGGCCTGGAAGGCGAGGATCACCGCCATGAGGGCGAAGGGGAGGGCGAAGATCGTGTGGCTGAAGCGGACGAGCTCCAGATAGCTGCGGAGCGTGGCGGCCATCTCACTCGCTCCCCCAGCGGCGGACGAGCGTGTTTTGCACGCCGATCTGGTCGCAGATCCGGGCGACGACGAAGTCGACGAGATCGGCGATCGAGCGGGCGCCTGCATAGAAGCCGGGCGACGCCGGGAGGACGACCGCTCCCGCCTCGTGGATCGCCACCATGTTCTTCATCTGCGGCAGCGAGAGCGGCGTCTCGCGCGGGACGACGACGAGCTTCCGTCGCTCCTTGAGATGGACCTCGGCCGCGCGGTGGATGAGATTGCCCCCCTGCGAATGGGCCACGGCGGCGAGGGTTCCGCCGCTGCAGGGGCAGATCACCATCGCCCCGGTAAGAAACGATCCACTGGCGATCGGGGCCATGAGATCGCGGTGGTGCCAGACATGGAGCCGGTTGAGGGCCCCGGCCGGGAGCCGCTCGAAGGCGTCACCGAGGAGGATGGCAGGATCAGGCCGATCGAGATCGAGATGCCGACCGATCTCCTGGAGGAACACCGCCTGACCGGCCGTGCTGATCGAGAGATGCACCTCTCGGCCAGCGGCGAGGAGCACCTCGAGGAGCCGCACGGCGTAGGGAGAACCGGAGGCGCCGGTGATCGCCAGGACGAGCGGCAGATGGGAGGAGGCATCCATGTCAGCCGTCCTTCGGGGCGGGTGACGTCGCCGGCCCAGCGGTGCGGGTGGCGATCGTGAGCGTGGCGATCCCGAAGGTGAGCGGGTGTTGTTCGACAGCCGTGAAGCCGACCGAGCGCACGAGCGCCGCCAGCCTTTCCCCCGACGGAAAATCCTCGACGCTCTTGTTGAGGTAGGTGTAGGCGTCAGAGGCGTTGCGGGCCACGGCATTGCCGAGGCGGGGGAGGACGTTGCGGAAATACCACAGATACCCCGAGCGGACGATGCGGTTGGCAGGCAAGGAGAACTCGAGGATCGCAAGGGTCCCACCGGGGCGGCAGACGCGGGCCATCTCGGCAAGCCCGCGCCGGGTGTCGGCGATGTTCCGTAGCCCGAAGGCAACCGTGACAAGATCGAAGTCGGCGGTGGGGAAGGGGAGGGCCATCGCATCGGCTTCCACCCATTCAATCTGCGGATGTCGCGTCGCGGCCTTGTCGCGGCCGCGGTCGAGCATCGGTCGGCAGAAGTCGCTGGCGACAATCCTCGGCGCGAGCCCCTGCGCCGCCGCCGGGGCCGCTGCCCGGTCGGCGTAGGCGATCGCCAAATCACCAGTGCCGGTGCAGACATCAAGCATCGCTCCCCCGAGGGGGGGCGGGGCGAGGCGGACGGTGACATGCCGCCACCACAGGTCGATGCCGCCGGAGAGGATCCGGTTGACGAGGTCGTAGCGCGGGGCGATCTCCGCGAACATGCCGCGGACCTTGTCACCGCTCTTGTCGACCGGCGCGGCCGGCAGTCCGCCGACTTGGCCGGGGGGCTCTCGGGGCTCTATGGTGGCGTGGCGATTCATGCGGGTTCCAGAGTTCGGACTCGCGTCACAAACCTTCAACCGGACGACGGCACCCCCGAGGGATTCCATGGACCGGATTGCCTGGCACTGTCACGAGTGCTTTCATGGTATGCAGGAATCGGAAACCGCGGGAGGGATCGTCGTCGTCATCGACGTCCTCCGGGCCTCGACAACGATCGTCACCGCCCTGGCCAACGGGGCAATCGGGGTCCGTCCCGAGCTTTCCCCCGACGCGGCCCGGAAGGCAGCAGAGGCCGCGTCGAGTGGCGGGGAATGCCTCCTCGGGGGCGAGCGTGGGGGCCTGAAGATCGACGGCTTCGATCTCGGCAACGCCCCGCGGGACTATCACCGCCAGGCAGTCGCCGGCCGGCGGATCGTGACCACGACGACCAACGGCACCACCGCCGTCGCCGCCTGCCCGCGGGCCGAGGCGATCCTCGTCGGAGCCCTCGTCAATCGCCGCGCCGTCGCGGCCCGGGCGCTGGAGCTTGCGCTCGCGGGGGGCGGGCCTCCCCGACCGATCCACCTCGTCTGCGCCGGCACCGACGGCGTGGTGACTGAAGAAGACGTCCTCGCCGCCGGGGCGATCCTCGACGCCGCCGGGGGGACGATGCTCGACAATCCTGCCGCTGCCGCCCTCGAGCGCTTCCGGGAAACGGTCCGGGGAGCGACCGACGCCAGCGTCCCCCTCGCCGCGGCGCTGGCCGATTCCCGCGGCGGGAGAAACCTCCTCGCCATCGGCATGGCGGCCGACATCGGCGACGCGGCCGCGATCGACACGATCCCGGTCGTCCCCCGCCTCGACCGCGGCACCGGCTGGTTTCACCTCGATCCCTGACCTCCAGCGGACGACGGCCGCCGCCGGCCGAAGGCGTTCACGGCCGGTTTTTCCGGCAGGCCCTCGCCCCCCGGCTGCCATGGACCCCCTCCCGTCCCCGCCACTACACTGCCGGCCCGCTTTCCCCTCGCCCCGACCCGCCAGGATTTCCATGGACAAGCCCACCGACCAGTCGCGGATGGACAAGATCGTGTCGCTCGCCAAGCGCCGCGGTTTCATCTTCCAGTCGAGCGAGATCTACGGCGGCTTGAACGGATTTTGGGATTACGGCCCGCTTGGGGTGGCCCTCAAGCGGAATCTCAAAGATGCCTGGTGGCACGACATGGTCGC
>CANGGC010000288.1 GCA_947453125.1 Planctomycetaceae bacterium
GTGAGACCGCTGGTGTCGGGGCGGCCGTACTTTGCCGGGATCTCCCCCTTCTCCACCTCCCCCTTTTTCTTCTTTTCATACATCTTCATCATGTCTTCGGGCTTGGGCGCAGCCGGCATCGACGCACCTGCACCGGCAAACTTGCTCACCGTCACCTTGCACGCTCCGGCCCGGGCACCGGGCTTGCCGTTGGTCATGATTGTGAACTTACCCTGGGCGTCGGTCTTGCCGTCGCTCGGTGCGCCGACCGAAGGGACGAAGCTGACCGTGGCATCGGCCAGCGGCTCCCCCTTCCAGGTCACCGTCCCGGTGGCCGGATAGACCTTCGGCATCGTCGAGCCACCGCAGCCCGCCCAGCCGACGGCCCCGAGCGCCATCACGATGGCGAGGAACACGCCCCGCGTCCCAGCCCAAAACCCTGCTCCACGTGCCATCACGATTCTCCGCTCGCTTGAGATCTGCGTCTGGAAAAAACCCGACCGCCACCACCCTCATCACCCCAAGTTCGACACTGCCCGGGGCGGTAAGGTCCGCCCCGGGCAGCCGTGGACATCGCCCGATCGATCGAAGCCGGCCCCGGCCCGAGCGGCCTGCTGGCAGACACGCCATTTCATCGATCAATTGTCGAGCGTGATCGTCCCCCCATCCTTGCGGCCGCCGAGCCGCTGGTAGGTGGTGTGGTCGATCGTATCCTGGATCATCCGGATCGAGCCGTCGCCGAAGAGGAACTGCGCCCCGCCCGGGTGCTTCGACCGGAAGCCCCACGAGTAGTTCCAGTTGCTCTTGGTGAAGCACTGCGGATTCGGGACGTTCTTGGTGGTCGCCTCGGCCTGCGAGTCGTAGCAGGTGGTCATCGTGTTGATCGGCACGATCGTCGAGGCGTGGGCATTCCCCATCCCGTTAAAGCTCCACAGCCCTTCACGATGGTCGTGGCAGTCGGCGAGGATCTCCCCCATGAAGATCGTCTTACTCAGGCCGTCGGAGACCATGTTGAAAGAGACGCCCTTCTGCTCGGTCACTAGGCGAGAGAAGACGCCGGAGATGTCCTTGAAGTTCCAGGCGTTGCCATGGTCGGCGCCGCCAGCGGGCACTTCGGCGAAGCCGAGGTACTGATTGCAGCTGCCATCGGCCGAAGGCGTCCGCTGCGAGCCGAGGCTCCCGGAGTAGCTCGACTGGAACCAGCCACCCTCGTCGGTGATGCTCGGATCGGAGGGGCAGCGGGCGACAGGCAGCTTCACGCTCCGCACCTGCTGCCCGCCGCCGGCGTCACGAAAGCGTTCGTCGCCGCCGCTGTTGAACTTGATCTTCGAGGCCAGCCCCTGCTGCTCGAGGAACGGGAGCACATAGGCATGCCAGGACATCGCCGGCGATCCCCACGGCACCGTCGGGGCACCGGAGGGGATGTAGCCATTGGTGTCGTGGTGATTGTGGAGAGCCAGGCCGTACTGCTTGAGATTGTTGCTGCAGCTGCTCCGCCGGGCCGACTCACGAGCCGACTGGACGGCAGGGAGGAGCAGGCCGACGAGCGTACCGATGATCGCGATGACCACCAGGAGTTCGACGAGCGTAAACGCCCGACGAACAGGTCGCATTGCTTTCGTCATGGGAATCGCCTCCGGAAGCGATGGATCGGAAAAGAAATGGAGGATCGGGAATGAAACGCGAGGGCTCGTGGTGCGCGGCGTGATGAGAAGGTGGAAGGGATCGAGGAGAGTTCGCCCTGTGTGCGGGCCGTCTTGGGAGAACGGTCACCGCGCCCAGATCTCGGACGGACGGGAATCCCCGAAAAATGTCCGCCGAAAGAAATCCCCCTACCTAGGGGAAACTTACCAACCGCGGCGGCGTCGAGACAAGCCCCGGCTGGGCAAAGAGTGCGCTGACAGCTTGCCGCTCAGCGGCCGGCCCGACGGTTGAGCCAGACCCGCAGCGCGGGGGCGGGGGAGCCGGTGACTTTCGCATTCCACGTGCCGGCGACGATGTCGATCCTCCCGTCGCCGTCGGCATCCGCAAGCTCAAACGCGGCATAGCGGCAGTCGTCCCGCTCGATGCTCCGGGGAATCCAGCGGCCCCCGTCCCCCTGTTCCACCCACAGGACCGCGTCAAACGTCCCGGTCGGATCGGCGGCTGCGCCGGGATGGAGGGCAGTGGCAACGACATCGAGATCACCGTCGCCGTCGAGATCGGCGGCACGGGCCTGAGAAACCCCCGGCATGAATGCGATTTCACGCACGCGGAACCCCGCCGCACCATCATTGACCAGCGCCCGGATGCCATGCGTCGGCCGGGCCAGGCCGCTGTCCATCGTGTCGCCGTTGGCATGGAGGATGTCGAGGTCGCCATCGCCATCGAGATCGGCCAGGTCGATACCGCTCGACCCCCAGGAAGGCTCGGGGAACCGGACCAGCTCGCGGCGTTCATACTGGCCGTTTCCACGGGAAAACCATGCATCGACGGTTTCATGCTCCTGGGCAAACGCCGCCACGACATCCTCCCGGCCGTCGCCATCGAGATCGGCAATTGCCACGTCGAGGACCCCATGCCGGGGATCGACGACCACCTCCGGAAACGGGGCCTCCCTCCCGGCGTCGCCCACTTCCCCAGCCCCGAGGAGGACCCGCAGCGCCCCGCTCGCCCGCCAGCCGAACTCCGCCACGAGCAGATCGAGCCGGCCGTCGCCGTCCCAGTCGAAGGGAATCGCTCCGATCACGCGGCCGAGCCCCCGGCGGATCGCTACCGGCGTCTGCGCCGCGGCATCAGCCCCGGCCCCCGGCAGGCTCGCGTTCGAAAGGAAAAACACCCCGCCCGCGGCATGATCCTCGGGGAGAAACGACCCCAGATCCCCGACAAACCACCCCTCGGCGGCCCCCTTGGCCGGGGCGGCTCGGCAGGGGTGGGAAAGGCGTGCGATGACCTGCCCCTGGGCCCCTGCCCCCGACAGGTGCCAGCGGCGGATCTCCCCGGAGCGCATGTCGGTCGTCAGCAACCCGAGCGTCGCCCCCCCGTCCTCCCTTCCTGGGATCGCGATCACCTGGGCGATGGCCGGATCGATGGCGTCAGCCCCAGCGAGGATCTCGATCGGCTCGAAGTCGACGCTCGAAGGGGGTTCGACCCGGTCGGCCGCTCGGGGCACCTCGATCCGCTCGGGGGCCGATGCCTGGAAGTAGCGGATCGCTTCCCCCTCCGGTGGCCGCGGGAGATCGGTCCGCAGGGAGGCGAGGTAGAAGTCGTAGCCCTGGCGGACTTCCTTCGGCCACTGCTCGCGCGGAAAGCTCTCAGGCGCTGGCATGCCATGGCAGTCGCCGCAGAATCGCTCCACCCTGGCCCGGGCGTCGTCCGAGAGCGCCGCGGAGCCTGTCGCTTCTTCCTTCGCAACGTTCCCCGACGCCCGATCGGGACCGGGGCCGCGCGTCTCACCCGCCGGCCGCCCACATCCGACGACGAAGGCGAAACCAAAGAGGAGCATCAGCCGCAGTGGCAAGGGGCGAACGGAGCCCACGGCGTTATTCCTTACTCCTTGAGGAGATCCTTGAACACCTTGCGGACCTTGGCCACCTTCGGCGAGACGGCCGCCTGGCAGTAGGGCTGGAACGGATTGTTCTCGAAGTAGTCCTGGTGGTAGTCCTCGGCCGGATAGAACTTCGACGCTTCCGTCACCTCGGTGACGATCCGCTGCGGGAAGACCTTCGCCGCATCGAGCCTGTCGATCACCTTCTCGGCGATCTGCTTCTGCTCGTCATCGTGGTAGAAGACCCCGGAGCGGTACTGCGTCCCCGCGTCGGCCCCCTGACGATTGAGCGTCGTCGGGTCGTGCGTGGCGAAGAACACCTCGAGGAGCTTTTCGTAGGGGACAAGGTCGGGATCGTATTCGATCTCGACTGCCTCGGCATGCCCGGTCAGCCCCGTGCAGACCTGCTTGTAGGTCGGATTTTTGACCTGGCCACCGATGTAGCCGCTGGTCACCTCCTTGACCCCCTTGATCTCCTTGTAGACCGCCTCGGTGCACCAGAAGCAGCCCCCGGCAAAGGTGGCTTTGGCCATCGGCGTTTCTTCGCCCTTGTCATCGGCAGCGTGGACGGGCGTCGTCGGGGTCATGGACACTCCGAAAAGGATTCCGATCGACAGCCAGACCGCGGCCCGGCGCCGGGTGACCATCGACCTGACACAACCTGCGGGGATCGCAAACATCATCACCTCCTGCCGGACGGGGTCGGCCGGGGGGGGACCGATTTTCGAGATTCCCCGGCTCCCGCCATTGTAGGGAGTCGGCCGGGCTCGGCGACAATCCGGCGCGTTTTGGCCGCCCGATCACCGGCGTCGCGGGGCTCCTGCCGACTCCCCTGGGAGCGGAGGGGAGGATCGGGCATGATGCTCGACACCACGGCGGAGGCCCTTCGAGCCCCTCGGCCGGTCAGCATCCCCTTCACCTTCCCCGCCCCATAGGATCCTTTCGCCACCCATGGAAGCAGGCATCGTCGGTCTCCCCAACGTCGGCAAGAGCACACTCTTCAACGCCCTGACGATGTCGAAGGCGGCGCAGAGCGCCAACTATCCCTTCTGCACGATCGAGCCCAACGAGGGAATGGTGAGCGTGCCCGACAAGCGGCTGACCAGGATCACCGATTTCATCCCGCCGCAGAAGGTGATCCCGGCCGCCCTCAAGCTCGTCGACATCGCCGGGATCGTGAAGGGAGCGAGCGAAGGCCAGGGCTTGGGCAACAAGTTCCTCTCCCACATCCGCGAAGTCGACGCCATCCTCCAGGTGGTCCGCTGCTTCGAGGA
>CANGGC010000289.1 GCA_947453125.1 Planctomycetaceae bacterium
AAAGACGAGGCATGGGCTCGCATCGATGCCGCCCCGGAATCGCTGCGATCCACTCCCGGCCTGCTCAGCGCCGAGATCGACTTGCTTGTGCGAACGGATCGCGACGCCTGGGGAGACCGTCCGGAGGATCTCCAACGTCGGATCCTGGCGTTGCCGGTGAGTGTCGCCCGGCCAACGCGGCGTCAATGGCTCGCTTTCCAGATCGGGCAGGGGGCCGAGTCAGCCGCGCGGCAGGTGGCCGAGACGATTCTCACCGACGATCCCGACGACATGCAGGTGAGGATGATGCTCGTTGACATCGCCGCCGATCGCAATGATGCCAACGAGGTGGCCACGCAGGCGGCGTTGATCGAGAAGCAATTCGGCGCCGAGACGGCGATCAGCCATGTCTCCCGGGCCGTGAAGGAGATCGTCGCCATCCGTGCCGCCAGGCTCGGCAACGGCGGCGCTGACGTCGACCCGCTCACGGCGGACGAGAAGAAAACGCTCGTGGGGGCACGCAAGCTCCTCGAGGAAGCTGCCGTGGAACGCCCGGAATGGGAGGCCCCGGTTCGCACCTTGGCGTCGATCGCCGAGCTCGAAGGGGACCCGGCCGCTGCGATCGGGCACCTGCGCCGCGCGATCCAACGCGGGGAGAGTCTGCCCATGGCCCGGCGTCGGCTCGTCGTTCTCCTCGTGGCCATGGGGCGATTCGGCGAGGCCGCGCCGGTGATCGCGTCGCTCGGGTCGTTCGGCGGCCCGGCCGTCGATCGGATCCGCGCCGACTCTCTGGCGGCCAACGGCGATCCAGAAGAGGCCCTCCGGCTCGGTGCGAGCCTTTCCTCGCAGGATCCGGAGAATGCCGTGCTGCTCACGTGGTACGCCGCACTCCTTGCCCGCTGTGGAAAGCTCGACGAGGCGGAGGCGGCTTGTCGAAAGGCAATGGCGATCGCCCCGCAGGATCAGGCCCCGCGCCGGAGCCTGCTGCGGCTCCAGGTGGAGCGAAAGCTCGAGGCGGAGGCGAGGGCCACCCGCGACGCTGCGGTTGCGACGCTCGAGGAGCCGGCCAAGTCGCGGTTCAAGGAGTTTGCCGCCGGATTGCTCGGGGGAGGAGACGAGATCGAATCGGCGTACCGGGAGGCGGTCGTGGCCAATGGCGACGATCTCGACGCCGCCCGACGGCTCGTCGAGCAGTATGTGGCGCGGGGGCGTCTCAAGCAGGCCCGCGAGGAGCTGAAGCGAATCGTGGGGCTCCCGGCGGCCAAGGATTCCCCGACCGTCGCCTGGGCGCGTCGTCAATTGGCCGGCCTGATGGCGCAGGGGGGAAGCTACCGGGAGTTCCTCGAGGCGATCGCCCTACTGGCCCTCAATGTCGAAGGTGATGGGCGGCAGTCGGCGGATGACATGGCCCTCGAGGCCTCACTTCTCCTCGGTCGCAACGAGCCGACGAGTTGGCGGCGTGGGCTCCAGGTTTTGGAGATTCTCGCGGAGCGCCGACCCTTGACGGTTCAGGAGAAGGTGATGCGGGAAAAGGCCCGCGCTATCCTCGTGCCGACCCTCCGTCCCACAGCGATAAAGAACATCGGGGAGATCGCCCTGTCGGTGGACGGAAGCACGGCGATGTTCGCCATGCTCATCGACCTGTGCCTCGACGAGGGGGATTTCGCCGGGGCGCAGGACTGGCTCAACAAACTCCAGGATGTCTCGCCGGATGCCCCGGGCACGCTCCGATTCGTGGCGAAGGTGGCGAAGGCGAAAGGAGACGACGACGCCGTCGCGCGTGCGCTCGATCGACTCATGCCCGATGTCCGTGTCACCGATGCGAACGCCAGTCGGATGGTGATGTCGGCGATGGTCGTCGATGATCTCGGGTTTCACGAGGAGGCCGGCAGGGTGTTCGACGAGTGCGCGGGACTGGCCAAGGACGGGGGCCTCCTCCAGGCGCGCTCGCTCGGTCGTCGTCACCGCACGAAGGAAGCGATCGCCTTGGCAGAGACGGTCCGTGGCGACGTTTCCCCGCAGGCGTTTCTCGAGACTCTCCTCGCAATCTCGCGGTACAGCGATGCCGATCCGGAGTCGGATGCCCTGGCCGACGTGGAACGGATCGCGGCGACCCTCCGCCGTGAGAATCCCGGCGCGGCCGAGGTCGCGTTCTCGGCGGCCACCCTCGAGGATGCCTTCGGACGCACGTCGCGGGCGATGAAGGGCTACCGTGATCTTCTCGGCACTCAGGATCTCGACCCGAGATTGCGCGGGCTGGTCTCTGCCAATCTGGCCTTCGACATCGCCCATCCAGAGACGGCCGACGAGGCCACCAAGCTCATCGACGCCGCCGTGGCCGAACTGGGGCCGACGACCGACCTGCTCGATTCGCGGGCCATGGTGCGACTGGCCAAAGGGCAGAACCGTCAGGCGCTCGAGGATGTCTCGGATGCGATCTTGTTGCAGCCGACCCCGCGGAACTTCCTCCATCTCGCCGTCATCCGGGCGGCGATGGGGGATCTCAAGGGGGCCGGCGACGCCCTCTCCACCGCCCGCGAGAAAGCCCTGGACGAGGAACGGCTGTCGCCGGATGACCGCCGCCGCCTGGAGAAGCTGGAGGCTGCGATCAAGGCCGGGTCGCGGGCACCGTGAGCAGGGGATGTCGCCGTCGGCGAAAGCGGCCGCGGAGCGTTGTTCAATCGGTGATCGGCACGACATCCCCGGATCGCATGAAGACCAGATCGGACGAGATTCGTGCCGGATCGAGGTCGTGGAGCCCGGCGACAGCCCTGCGATAGGCCTGGAGTTGCGGGGTGTAGAACGCCGTCTTTTCGGTGCGGATGCGGGCTCGGGAAGCGCTCTTCCCGTCGCCCCCGAGCCCATCGAACTTGAAGTCGATCAGCTCTGCGGCGACCGTCCGTCCTGACCGGCGCCACAGCACGATCCGGTCGATGATCCCCAGGAGCGTTCCTTCCCCCTCGTCGAGGGCGAACGCCTGTTCCCGGTGGAGGCTCGGTTCGGCGGGCCCGGCCGGGAGGTCGGCAGAGACGAACTTCCGCGGCAACTGGTTTCCCGGCCGCGACAGAACGGCGGCCACGGCCGGGCAGGCACACATCGTCCGGAAGTCCCCGATGAGGCTCTCCACCTGCGAGGCCAGTGCCGGTTCCCGGCAGGCGATCCGCCGCAGCACGTCGTCGGCCGGGATGTCATCCCCCCAGCCGACCTGCTCGATCCAGGCATGGAGGAGCGTGCCGACGCTCCGCGCCGTCCGCGAGCCGGTGTCGAGCAGGGCCTTGGCGCTGATGATCCTCCCCCCTTCGGCGGAAGAGGGGGTGTGCCGGGGGCGGGAACGCCGGCGCTGACCGTTCTGGAGGGGGCGGAGGAGAATCGGCAGCGTGGGCTCACCGGGCGGTGACGCCTGTCCGGGCCCCCGATCCGCGGCCACGACGGTCGCTGGCCCCGTTCGCCGCCGCATGCTCGGTGCCGCGATCGACCCGCGCTCCACGGAATCCCCGGTGGCTGCCCGTGCGGCGGGGCCGTCTGCCGGGAGGGAGTCGTCATCGGGATCGGCGCGGTGGCCGTGCATCCAAAGCATCGATTCGGCCGGAGCGTCGGGAGTCTCGGGGAGGGTGGAGCGGATCACACCGGCGAGGGTCTTGGGGATCGACCGCTCCTTTTCGGTCGCCGGTCGGATGAGGATCTCCATTCCCTGGGCGGCCCGGGTGAGGCCGACATAGAGCGTGGCGATGGCTTCACGGATCACCGGGTCGCTCGCCGCCGCGCACACCTCCTGCCAGTCGTCGGGGAGGAGCGGCTGATTCTCCTTCGAGACGTGGACGAGGATCCGGCGGATCGGTTCGAGGGGGCTCTTGCGGTCGACGACCACGCGGGGCGGGTGGGCGACGAGTTTGCGGTCGAGATCGGTGAGAACGACGAGATCGAACTCGAGCCCCTTCGCTTTGTGGATCGTCATCACGCGGATCGGCGACGCGACCGGATCGGCGACGTTCACGGTCCGGCAGTGGTGGATGAACGGAGCGGTTCGCACCAATCCCTCGCGGCTCTGTCCCCCTTCGAGATCCCATTCGCGGGCCGCGGCGACGAGTTGCTCGAGCCGGCGGAGATCTCGGTGCGAGCCTGACGTGCCGACCGCCGCGGCCAGGCGCGCGAGCACCGGTCCATACCCGTCATCGACCAGATCACGGCGGAGCCGATCGAGCGTCGCGACGCAGGGAGCGGGGATGTCACCGGCGGCCCCGGTGGTGTCGAGACCGAGGAGGAGAGCGAGCGGGGAGGTGGCGACGTGGAACCGGGCTGCTGCATCGGAGGGATGATCGACAAGGTGGAGGGCGGAGAGCACGAGCTCCACGGCCGGCGAATCGGCGAGCGGTTGGCCCCCCTCGGCGCTGGCCACGATTCCATTTCTTTTCAATTCCGCGATCACCAGCTCTGCCGCCTTGTTCGTGCGGACGAGGACTCCCACCGATTTTCCCGGGTTGGCCCGGGAGAGTACCGCGGCCCTCGTCGCCGCGGCGGCGAGGAGGAGAGCGGTTCCCTTCTGCCCCTCCTCGGGGGCGGCACAGGTGCGCAGTCGCACCCAGCCGGGGAGGGCTTCACGGGCGGCCTGGTGGCGCGGGAACTCGCTGCTTGCCAGGGCAGCGATCCGGGCGTGATCGGCGAGTGGCTCCGCCCTGGCAAGCCGCTCGAACACCCGGTTGACGGTGTCGAGGATGGCAGGGCTCGAGCGATAACTGGCGGCGAGGTCGAGCGACACAAGCGGCCGCTTTCCGGCGGCGAAGAAATCGGGCAGGGTAT
>CANGGC010000290.1 GCA_947453125.1 Planctomycetaceae bacterium
ACTACATCTCGTGGTCCTCTATCAGCACGTTCAGGTCGTGCCCGCTCAAGTACTTCTTCAGGTACGTCGCTGGTCTGCCAGAGGAGAGCGTGTCGGCGGCTCTGGTCTTCGGCACCGGCATCCACGCGGCGATCGAGGGCTTCTACCGGGCGGAGCTGGCTGGCGAGGCGAAGCCCGACGTCGAGCAGCTCGTGTTCGCCTACCGGAGTGCCTGGCTGCCGCATGACCCCGAGGCGATCCAGTTCGGCAGCAGCGAGACTCGGGGCAGCTTGGACGCGCTCGCCGCCAAGATGCTCACGGCGTTCCTGAACAGCCCTGCGGCGAGCGTGCAGGGGAGAGTCTTGGGCGTCGAGGAGGAAATCCGGGGCACGCTGTTCGATGGCGTGCCGGACCTCTACGGCAGGATCGATCTGGTCACGGAGGACTCGGATTCACTCATGCTGACCGACTTCAAGACGTCGCGCGGGAAATGGAGCCCCGAGCAGGCCGAGGATGCCGCCGAGCAGCTGATCCTCTACTCGAAGCTGGCGGGTGAGCTGTCCCCCGGGAAGAAACTCGTGACCAGATTCTTGGTTTTGACCAAGACCAAGGAGCCGGTCGTTGAGGAGCACCTGGGTGAAGTCCGGCCCGATCGAGTGGCCCGCACCATGGCGAGCGTCGAGCGGGTGTGGAGGGCTGTGGAGGCGGGCAACTTCTATCCGGCGCCGTCTGTGGTTGGCTGCGCTTCGTGCGGCTACCGGAAGGCGTGCGAGGGGTGGAGGGGCTGACGCTGGCTCGGGCGGAAAAGAGCGGTATGGGTGAAAACCTGTGCCGCTCTTTTTTTTTGCTATCAGCGGCCCTTGGTGGAGCCGGTCGCCTCTTGGGTACCCACACCCCTAGATAGAGAGAAAGAAGAAGAGGAGAAGAAGAGATAAAAGAAAGGAAATGGGGCCGGTTCCGCAGAATTGCCGAACTGGTCGGCATTTTTGCCGATGTGGTTCGGCAGGAATGCGGAGGTTTGAGCCGGGCCGATCTGGGGTCAGCATCGACCCCCCATCCTTTCCGCGGCTCGGCCCCTCTCAGAATCCGGCCTTCATGAGCACCCCTCAGGCCAGGATCGACAGCCCTGCCGCACACGCGGCTGTTTGCCTTGGTCAGACCCAACCCTGAACCCTCATATTGCCTGGTACAAGAAACCCAAGCCGGTCAGCACGCCCACCGCCACTTCAACCCGAGGTCAAGGCTCGTCGACCTCTGCGTCCTTCACTTTCTCGATTTCGAGTTCCGCCTTCCTCCGCCACTTTGCCGACTCCGCGGCATCCCCCGCCTCCGTGAACGCGTCAGCCACGAGGGCGTACGCCTCCGAGAGCAGCTTCGGGTCGCGTCGATTCTGCCCCTCTTGGAACAGATCGATGAAGTCGTCCATTTTCTTCGACACCCCCGGTAACGCGCAGATTCGCCGGCCCTCTCGCGTCGAGCACCCGAACACGACTCCGGCGAGCTTGTCCCAGTCCCCGAGCTTCTCGATGCCACGGGCCTGGAGGTGAAGCGTCACGGTCGTCGTCTCATCGCCGACAAGGTGAACGTCCACGTGACGCCAGCCGAGCAGGATGGGCAGTTCGAAGACCTCGCTCCAGACACACAAGTCCTCGTCACCGGCCGGTATTCCGAGTGTCACCTTCCCCTCGGCGTCGGTGACGCCTGCGAACGGCCGTGCCATTCCGCCGTCCGCTTTGTCGTCGAAGACCCGTTCGAGGAGGACCCGCTCGGCGAGCACCGGAGGCCAAGCGTAAAAACCCGATCCGCCGTTCCACCAGCCGACGTTCGGGCCGGAGACCACGGTCACCCCTGCCACCGGGGTACCCTCCTCGTCGATTGCCGTCACGACGCAACGGCCCATCGGAATCATCTCAAGCGTCTGCTCGCCGGTCGGGTCGGCGGCGAACACCTGCGGCCGACGGTAGCGATCCTCGGCGGGGTCACGTGGGTTCTTCACGACGTCCGGCGCCCTCCCCGATGCCGCGATGAAGCCGTCGCACAGGCCGACGATCTGAATCCGCTCCCCCGACGGCCAGTGGTCGATCTCGAACGTGCCATCGGCCGCGATCGGGCTCCATGACCACCACGACACCTGCTCCGTCCCCGCCTCATCGACTGCAAGGGGAAGCGTTTCGGTCTTGATGTAGCCATGCAGGATCGGCCGCGGCACGTTGTCGCTGACCCTACCGCGGATCCGCACGCACGGCTCGAGCGCCACGTCGAGGGTCTTCGGCTCGCCGTCGGTGAGATCGAAGCGGATGATGCGGCTGAAGGCGCTCGCACGCGGGCCATCGAGCCGCACCAGAAGCAGGCTGTTCTTGCCCGGTGACATGCCGGGAAACCGAAGCGTGCCTTCGGGGGTTTTTACCGGCTCCGCTCCCGGCAACCATCCCCGCCCGTCGGACCAAAGGGCATGGAGGCCTTCGAGCGATGCAGGGCTGCCGTCGACGAGTGGCCGCACGTCCACCCGTACGGCCCGCGCCAGTGCGATCTCGTGCGATCCCTGGGTCTCGAGCGGCACGTCAACGTGCTCGGCGCTCACGTAGGCGAAGTCGGGATGGTCGACGTGGACCGACACACTGATCGTCTTGGTCCGTTCCTCGAGCGAGCGGTAGTTCGGATACTCGACGACGGCCAGGCCGTTCGTGTCGGTCACCACATCCCGAGGCCCGACACCTGCCCGTACGTCGTCCTTCGTCCACCACCCATGCCCCTGCGATGATCTCAAGGCCCACGGTGTCACCTTCGCGCCCGCTACCGGCTCGCCGTCGGGGTCGACAACGCGCAGCCGCAGCTCGAGCAAATCCTGCTTGGCGTCGGGCTGTCCGTCCGCGATGCCGACGGGCTTCCTCGTCGCGGCCACGGGATCGGCCTCTCCATCAGCGGCCTCGGCCGAGAGTCTCGGACCGCTCGGTCCAGCCATCCCGATGGCCATGGCAGCGCCCAAGACCGCGATCAATCGCTTCATGACCCCCTCCTCATGACAGCCCGTCCAATGACGGGAGAATAGATCGGTGCATTGTCGGAAGGAAGGGCAAGCTGGGGGCGGAACAGCGACTGCCTGGGCGCCCGCCCCTCGCCCGCCGACCCCAACGAGCCCTCCATCGGCTCACGCCCACCCCGCTCGAAGACACCGGCGCATCTCTCGAACCCTGCCCCCACACCTCTCGACAATCGCACCGGCCCTGTCCCCGCAGCTCCTCATGGGCGTCGGCGTCTCAACCGGTGGGCCTGGCGAGCGCATGAAAAGGGCCCGGCGCCGTTGTTCGTAGCTCTCCATGCCGAAGGATTACCGAATCACCGCGCGTCAGGCGGCCCTCGACACGTGAATGGCCCGCGCTCACCCGATTCCGTGACCGGCCATTGGGCAACTCCGCTACTTTGGCCAACTCGGTGATCTGAGCACCGCCAACCGCCGCCGATCGAACGCTCCGCGGCATGAACAGAGGTCCTCGGGGCATGATCGGGAATTTGCAGGGGCACGTCCGAAGTCATGGTCCCCAGTTCGCGCGCGGAATCGGCAGGGAGTTCGGCGGTCGGGAGTGCGCCGACTTTCGCGAATGGGCGCCGAAACACCGAGGCTTTGGTGTCGGAGGTGGTGCAGTTGGGCTGCGCGGCGACCGAGGTGGAGCCCGACACCAGCCCCGCGCTGAGAAAAAACTCGGTATACGGCGGTTCACAGCACGGAGTACAGCGTTCGCCGTCGCCCACCCCGACCCCCATCAAGCCACCACAGCGATGCCTCAGTCGAGCGTCCTGCGGAAAGCTGTCGCGCGGATCCATAGACAGCTTGCGCATGAACGTCGATGCGCTACGATCAATTCATGAAGAACCTCAACCCACGCGTCCCGTCTCGTGGTCTGGTGGTCGGTTCCTCGGAGGGCTTTCGGCGGGCGACCATCTGTCGGCCTCTCTGCTGCTCCCTCCGCGTCCATGCCCGAAGCGCCGCGGCCGCTCTGCCAGTCGCCCCGCTCGACTCCGGCCCGTCCTCGCGGCGCCACTCCGGCTGGACCGACTTCAAGGCCACGCTCGCCGACCTCCGCCGCCGCTGCCCCGCTGCGCTGCCCGTCGTCGTCCGGATGGCCGGGCTGGCGGACACGATCCTCGGAGAGTGCGTCCGCCGGCGGAAGCGCTTCGTCGTCCGGCTCAACCACAGCATGGGGGAGAACCAGGCCATCGATGTGCTGCTCCACGAATGGGGGCACGCGCTGGCCTGGAACTACTCCCTCGACCGGCTTTCACGGACCCCCGGCATCGACCCGGCGGAGTTCGAGCAGGCGAGCCACGACGAGGCCTGGGGGTGCGCCTACGCCCGCGTCTGGAGGGCCCACCTGGAGGCCTTGCGGGAGGCGGAGTAAGGGGGCCGTCGCTCAAGACCGGGGGTTGCACCCCGCATCAGCCACCACGCGGGCAAGGATGGCGGCTCGGTCCGACTCCGAGATCTCCATGCCGGCCACCAGGAGGACGGCCCGGGCGAGCAATTCCACGCGACCTTGGGAAATCGCGTCGCATTTCGCGTCGCAGACGAACTCGCCCCCCTGCTTTCCCGAACGAAACCGCGTTTGTTGGATTCCTGTCCCCGCCACTTTACGCCCGCCGGGCCATCCTGGTCCGGGTGGGCTTTTTCTTTGATGGGCCGCGGCATCCTGCCTCTCCTCGTACACGCCCAGCCATCCATGGCCCCTGCCGGCTGTTATTTTGCGTGGCCTCGTGCCGCGGCCCAGTTTTGTCAACTGGTGCAAACACCG
>CANGGC010000291.1 GCA_947453125.1 Planctomycetaceae bacterium
GACGACAAGTCAGGTGCCATCACAGAAAGGTCTGCCCGTGGCGGCTGAAGGTTCGGTTCGAGTGCCTTTCGTGCGTCCGGCCCTCCCCGCGGCCGAGGACCTCCAACCGCACCTCGAGGCAATCTGCCGCTCGGGAAGGTTGACGAAGGGGCCCTACCTCGAGCGTCTCGAGACGGCGGCCGCGACGCATCTCGGTGTGCGGCATGCCGTCGGCGTCAGTAGTTGCACCACAGGTCTGATGCTCGTCTACCGGGCCCTCGCGGAACTCGCGGCCCAGGGATGCCGGGCACCGTCCCAGAGGGAGTGCCTGACGGCATCGGTGCTTTCCCAGGGACGATCGATCGCGACCGACGGCGAGGTCGTGATGCCGAGCTTCACCTTTTTGGCGAGCCCGGCGGCGGTCGTCTGGAACGGACTCCGTCCGGTGTTTGTCGACGTCGATCCTCTGTCGACCAACGCTCGGCCCGAGGTCGTGGCGGCAGCTATCACCCCGCGCACCGTGGCGATCTCGGCCTGCCATAATTTCGGAAACCCCTGCGATGTCGCGGGGCTCCGCGAGGTTGCCCGGCAACACCGGCTCCCGCTGGTGATCGATGCCGCCCATGGGTTCGGTGCCAAGCAGGCGGGGTTGCCGGTCGGTGGCGGGGCGACAGCGCAGGTCTTCAGCCTCTCGCCGACCAAGCTTCTCGTGGCGGGTGAGGGGGGGATCGTGGCCACCGACTGCGATTGCCTCGCAGCGCTGATCCGCGTGGGCCGCGAGTACGGGAACGACGGCTCCTACGACGCGGCGTTCTCTGGCTGCAATGGGCGGATGCCCGAAATGTGCGCCGCCACGGCGTGGTTGGGTCTGGAGCGGCTCGAGGACGTGGCGGCCCACCGGCGGAGCATTGCCGAGGCCTACAGGGCAGGGCTCGGCGGGATGACAGGGATCGAGTTTGTCTCGATCCTTCCCGACGACACCTCGAGCCACAAGGACTTCTCCATCGCCGTCGATCCGGAGGGGTTCGGTGCCACCCGAGACGAACTCCGCCGAGCTCTGGCTATCCCTGGGATCGAGACGCGGGCGTACTATGATCCTCCCTGCCATCGTCAGATGGCGTTCCGTCGCTTCCATGAGGGACGGGACGACCTCCCCGTCACCGACATGCTCTCGGCGCGGAGCCTGTCACTTCCCATCGGCCCCCATGTTGACGCGACGGTGATCGACGAGGTCTGCCAGACGATCGCGGCCTGCCGGCGGCAACGTTAGCCCGCGCTGGAGCGCCCTCGTCGAACGGCCCCCGGAGGGACGAAGTGGACCACGACAATCCGCAGGCGTTGGCCGCTCCCTCGCCCCCCGGTCCGGGGTCGTTCTACGATCGGTTCGTCAAGCGGGGCGCCGATGCGCTGATCGCGGGGGGGCTGCTGATCCTCCTCCTTCCGGTGTTGCTCCTGGTGTGGGCCGCCGTGGTTGTCGTCCTCGGATATCCGGCTTTCTATTTCGACAGGCGGGCCGGTCGGCACGGGGTGCCGATCGTGATCGGGAAGTTCCGCTCGATGTCCGAGGCGGTTGATCGGGACGGCGTGCCGCTCTCCGATGCGGAGCGGCTGGGGGGCTTCGGCCGCTTCCTCCGCCGCACGAGCCTCGACGAACTCCCGCAGTTGCTGAGCGTTCTCACCGGTGACATGAGCCTGATTGGCCCCCGACCGCTCCCGCTGCGCTACGTTGCCCGGTACAATTCCAGGCAGATTCACAGGCTCGATGTCCGTCCGGGGCTCACCGGCCTGGCCCAGGTTTGGGGTCGGAACGGACTCGATTGGCCCGCCCGACTCGAACTCGACGTACGATACGTCGAGATGCTCTCCCGCTGGTACGCTCCGCTGGCTGATGTCGGTATCCTCGCCGCCACGATTGGCGTCGTGGTCTGGCAGGGGCTCACGGGGCGGGGGATTTCCGGGGCGGGATCGGTGACGATGAAGGAGTTCGAGCCATGACGGCCATCAACGGCGGGGCGCGAGACGTCGCCGCAACGGTGCGGGAAGCCATCCTGGCGGTTTACCGGGATACCGGGCGGCCGCCGCGCGAGACCCCAGCTGCATCCCTCCTCGGCAGCGATCTCGGCCTCGATTCACTCGACCTGGCGCAGATCATCGTTCTCCTCGAACGCTCGCTCGGCGTCGATCCCTTCCGCGACGCTCGGGCAACCACGCCCCACCCGCCGATCCGCACCGTCGACCATCTCGTGACGCTCTACTCGGACGCGCTCTCCGGGCGCTCGTAGGCCGCGTTCAGAGTTTCCGGACCATCGAGCCTTCAGTCCCCCCAGAAACCCCTGCCACGATCATGTCATCCCCAGCCCCGATGCCCGCTTCCAACCCCGCACCGGCCCCCGAGGTCGCTGAGGTGTCCGCACCGGCACGCCTCGCTGCCGCCATCGACGCGGTTGCCGCCACCGATCCCGACCGGGTCGCCATTGTGACGGCAGCCGGGCTCGGGACTGATCTCCGTCGGGCAGTTTCCTACGGCACGCTTGCCGGCGACGTCGCCGCTCTGGAGCGTCGTCTCGCCGACTCGCGTCCCATCGGCGTCGTGGCCCGGGCAAGCGGACTTGCTCCCCTCATCGCCCTCGTTGCCGCCTGTGGACGTCAGCGTGTCCCACTGGCTTTGGTGGCGGAGGATTCGCGGGATCTCGTCGGCGAACTGCGCGACTGGAGTGTCTGCGGCAACGATCTCGAGGTTTCGCGGCCGCCGCAGGGACGGACACGGCGCGAGTTTGACTCGTCGTCGCCCCAGATCGTTGTGGCAACGTCCGGGACGAGCGGTCCGCCGAAGCTCGTCGAACATTCATGGGACTCCCTCCTGGCCGCGGCCCGTCTTGCGGAGCAGTGGCATGGACGCGGTTGGATCCTCGTCTATGACGCCACTCGATGGGCAGGGACCCAGGTGTGGTTGCAGGCGATCCTCACCGGCGGGCGGGTGATCGTGCCTGCGTCGCGCGATCCTGACTGCGTCGCCCGTGCGGCTGCCGACGAAAACGTCACGATCCTTCCCGCCACGCCGACGCTGCTGCGACGCGTGATCGCCTCCGCCGATTCCGACGCTGTCGGGAGGATGAGTCTCGATCGGATCACCCTCGGCGGTGAGGCTGCCGACGGCCAGCTTCTCCAGCAGGCCCGGGCTCTGTTCCCTGCGGCGCGGGTCACGCATGTCTATGCCACCACCGAATTGGGCGAGGTGTTCCGGGTGTCCGACGGCCTGCCCGGATTCCCTGCCGAATGGCTCGGTCGCCCCTTGCCGGGAGGGGCTAAGCTGTCGACCCGACGCGACGGGGAGCTTCTCGTGCAGTTGTCGCGGGACACCGCAGAGGTGGCGACCGGCGACGTCGTCGAGCGTCGCGGCGATCGCTACGAGTTCGCCGGCCGACGGAGCGATACGATCGTCGTCGGCGGGGCCAAGGTCTTTCCCCGCAGGGTCGAAGATGTCCTCCGCGCCGTGCCCGGCGTGGCCGATGCGCGGGCCTATGGCCTTCCCAACGCGATCACCGGTGAGATCGTCGCCGCGCAGATCGTTGTCACCGATCCCCTTCCCGACGGCGTCACGCCGGAGAGTCTCCGCGGGGCGGCGTTGGCGGCCTGCCGCGGGGCCCTCGAGCCTCACAGCGTGCCGCGCGTCCTCGACTTCACCCGGAAGCTGTTCACGAATCCGTCGGGCAAGGTGTCGCGTCGGCCGGTCGGCCAATGATGAGCCCCTCCCCGACAACGATCATCTCCGGCGGATCCCGCGGGCTCGGCTTGGCCGTCGCGTCGAGATTGCTCGAGCGGGGCGACCGGATCGCGACGTTTTCGCGATCCGGTTCGGCGGCGCTTGACGGCCTTGCATCGCGGCATCCCGGCCGGGTCCACCATGAGCAGTTCGATACGGCTGATTCCGCCGCCATCAGGCGTTTCGTGGCAAACGCCGTCGATCGTTTCGGCCGCGTCGATCACTGTGTTGCCAATGCGGCGGTGGCTGCCGAGGGGATCCTCGCCACCATGTCCGACGCCGACATCGACGCCATGCTGACGGTCAATCTCCGCGGCGCCATCGTCCTCGTGCGCGAATGTGTCCGCCAGTTCCTGGCCCAGCCGAAGGCCCGGCCCGATGCGGAGGCCGGTGCGGTGGTCGTGGTGTCGAGCGTCGTCGCCGCCCGGGGAAGCCCGGGGCTGGCGGTGTATGCGGCGACAAAGGCCGGGCTCGAGGGGTTTGCTCGCTGCCTCGCCAGGGAGGTGGGGCCGCGGGGTATCCGCGTCAACGCCGTGGCGCCCGGATTTCTCGCCACCGAACTTTCGGCGACGCTGTCATCGGCCGATCGGGAGCGGATCGTCCGCAGGACGCCCCTGGGAAGGCTGGGCGACACGGCCGACATCGTCGGGGCGATCGACTTCCTCACCTCTCCCGGCGCGGCGTTTGTGACGGGCCAGACGCTCACCGTCGATGGTGGCGGCGCGGCGTGATGTTCGTCGCCGCTGTCGGCTAGGATGATGGAGACTCTCCCCCCGCTGCATCGTTCTCGTTTCCTGTCTGAGAGCACCGTGCCGTTGCCCAATCGCGCGTTTCCGCCGTTTCCCGACTGTCGCCGCATCCTGATTGTCGGGGGTGGTGGATTTGGCCGCGAGGTCCGCTGTTGGGTGCGGGATGCCT
Source organism: Planctomycetaceae bacterium (assembly GCA_947453125.1). Lineage (GTDB taxonomy): Bacteria > Planctomycetota > Planctomycetia > Pirellulales > UBA1268 > QWOP01. The sequence continues at coordinate 4,661 of CANGGC010000291.1, forward strand.
GGCCGGCTGAGGACGGTCTGTTTGCGGGCTTTCTGGACGGGGATGCGTCGCGAGCCGGGGTGGCTGGGCCGGTGCTCGGCGACCCGGACACCTA
>CANGGC010000292.1 GCA_947453125.1 Planctomycetaceae bacterium
ATCGCTCCCGGAAACGGTTCAGGTTCCCCGCCCCCCTGGGATCTGGACCGTTCCGGGGGCCTTTTTTTTGCGCGGTGGGCGCGGTGGCATCGGCGGCCGCCGGGGCTGGCCCTATAGTGGGCTCATGACACCGTCTTCCCCAGCCGCCGCGCCCGAGAAGATCCTCCGCTGGATCATGGTCGCCGTCCTCGTCTGGGGATCGATCCTTGCCGCAGGATCCTGGACGTTCAATCACGACATTCGTCGTCCGATCATCGTCTTTGCCTGCGTCGTCGGCTTCCTCGGATTCTGGAACGTGATGCTTGCCGCGCGCCGCCGACGGTTGGCCCGCGGCGATGCCCAGAAAGATCGGGGCTGACGGGCCGGCGCGGCGTCAGTCCGAGCCCGGTTCGCGGGCCTGCCGCAGGCTCGTGCTCGATATGTCTCGGCGGAACTCCTCCTCCGTCACGAACCGGGCGATCGCCCGCAGGGCTTGCGGCACCTCGAGCCGTGACGGATCGGTGAACTGTCCGTCGCGGACGCGACCGAACACGATCAGTCCCCCGGATTCCCTGGCGATCCGCGTTACGGCTGCAGCCGCGCGGTCGGTCGAGCCACCGTAGTAGCGGGGATTCCCCAGACGCACGAACGTGTCGGCGCCGACCAGGAACGGTGCGCCGGGGAAGAGGGCGATTTTCTCGACGAACGTTGGCGCTGACGTCAGCCAGGCCTCCGCGCCAGCAAAGCTTTGTGCCCGCGCCGCGATCTCGAGAAAGTCGAGCGCCGGCTTCTCGACGTTGCGGATCGAGAGTTCGTAGGCCACGGGGAGCCCGGTGATCCGGGCCCCGATCCGGGCCATCGCTCGATGCCCGTCGTGAAGCGGGTCAAACGATCCCGGAAAGATCGCCTCCCGTCCGGGGCCTCCGCGCTGCAACCCGGCGGCTGCTCCGGCCAACCGCACCTTTCCCGACGTGCCGGCGAGGATCGCCTGCCAGTCCTCCGCAGCTGGTACCCGATCAACGACCATCGCTTCCCCGGGGCGGAGAAGCGTGGCGAGGCCCTCCTCCGCCAGGGACGTCGAGCCGACGACGGCCCCGATCCTTGCGAGGATGAATGCGGCCGCGATCGTCTCCTCCTCGCTCCGCGACCGGGCCCCCTTCAAGAGGCTGAGGGTGGCGACGGACGTCTCGCCGAGCGTCTGCACCGCCACCACGATCCGGTGGTCTCCCCGCTTGGGGAGGGTCGTCGCAAGACTGGCGGTGCAGGCGACCCCCACTGCGGCGCCAACCTCGGCGCCGTGCCGCCGGCAGCGTTCCCAGGCTGCCATCGCCAGGCGACGCGCGGCGCGGGAGGAACAATACGACTCCTGCGGGCCGCCGAGGAGGGCATCGGTTGCTTGGCGTGCGGAGGGAACAACCGCCTCGAGAACGACCGCACTCGCGCCGGGGAGCGCGACGATCGCCGGGATCGCCGCCGATCCGCCGCCGGCGGTGATCATCACGACGCGCAGGCCCCGGGCTTGCAACGTGGCCAGCAGCGATTCGGCGTCGGAAGGAGTGGGATTGGACGGTGCCATGGGCTCACTGGCAGGCCTTGACCTCTCCAGGGGTGGGGAAGGCGTCGGAAACGGGAGAAGGAAAGCAAGGTTTGTCGGGCGGGGAGGGCGCTTTTGCCGACGCAGACTTCGCCCCTTCACCCGTTCCGATGCCTTCCCTGGCATCACTCCAGCCCGATGGCTCAGGCTGTCGATGGTGATTCGCGAGGGGATCAAAAGCATGAAGATGATACCGCAGGGGCGATGGTTGGCCGCGAGCGCCGGCGCGTGGGTCGCGGCTTGGGCCTTGATGGCGAGCCCGGCGACAGCCCAACCGCCGGAGGCTCCCACCGCGAAGCGTCTCACCTCCGATGGCTGGAAGCAGAAGGCCCGGCAGGGTGCGGCGACCGACGACGGCGCCAAACCGGAAGCCGAGGCTGCCGCGACGAAAATCGCCCCCACGGCCCCCACGGCCAAGTCCGACGCGGTGAAGGGGCCCAAGGCCCCGCTAGCGTCGAAGCCTGATCCCGCAACGAAGCCGGCCGGCGTAGCCAAGAACGCTGCCCAGCCAGAGCGCCGCGCGGTCACGACCGGATCGGGGGATCGGTCGCTCGCTGCGGAGAAGGCCGCGATCGATGGGGTGACGACGAAGACCTCGATCGACGAGATCCTTGCCCGTACCCTCCCGCTGCGGAGCGATCACGCCGGCGATTGGTTGGCGGGCTCCGAACCGCTCCATGAATGCGGCGAGCCGCGTTGGATCGAGCCCTGCATCCCGCTGCCGCCGTGTCATCCCAGCCATCCGCCCCATCCCTACGACCTCGTCGGCGTGGCGGGCGATCCGACGTGCGGACCGATCTACCGGGGCCCCTGCTGCCCGCGCACCGGCACCCACGATGACGGCCCGCACCCGCGGTTCCACCGGGTCAACGATCGGTTCTTCGACGCCTTCTACAAGACCAAGTGATCGGCGAACTGACCCGGCCGATCGCCGGATGATCGGCGATCCCCTGCGGCGGCAGGCTTGTTCGGCCCGCTCCGGGGGGCCACACTGCGCCCTCCGGGATCGGCGGCCCTGAGGGCTGTTCGTCGCATCCCGCTTCGCCACGAGGAGGAACGGGATGCGGGCCGCGATCATCGGCATCGGCGCGATCGCGCGGATGCACGCCCGGGCGCTGCGGGATCTCGAGGGCGTCGAACTCGTCGCCGGGTGCTGCCGCACCGAGGCGAAGGGGATGGCGTTCGGGGAGGAGTTCGGTTGCCGCTGGTATGGCGACGCCGCCACGATGCTCAGGCGCGAGAAGCCTGATTTCGTCACGATCGCCACCCCTTCCGGCGCCCATCTCGAGGGGCTGAAGGCCGCCGCCCGGCGGGGCGTCCACGTGATCTGCGAAAAGCCGCTCGAGATCACGCTCCGGCGGATCGATGCCATGCGGACGATCGCCGACAAGGCGGGGATCGAGCTGGGCGCGATCTTCCCGCAGCGTTTCAATCCGGTCGTCCAGACCGTCCACGCGGCGGCGGCGGCGGGCCGCTTCGGCCGCCTCGCGATCGTCGCCGCCTACGTGCCCTGGTGGCGCGATGATGCCTACTACGGCGTCGGGCGCTGGCAGGGAACTGCGGCGCTGGACGGTGGCGGCGCGCTGATGAACCAGTCGATCCACGGCGTCGATGCCCTCCAGTGGATTGCCGGGGCGACGATGCCGGGGCTCGCCCCCGGCGAGAGCCCGGTGGAGAGCGTCGTGGCGATGACGGCCGTCCGGGCCCACGATCCTGCCCGGCTCGAGGTCGAGGACACCTGCGTGGCAATCCTCCGCTTCCGCGACGGGACGCTTGGTCAGATTCTCGCCACCACGGCGATGTTCCCTGGTCAACTCCGCCGGATCCTCGTCGGCGGCCGCGACGGCACCGCCGAGATCCTCGAGGAGCAGCTCACGGATTGGCGATTCCGCGAGCCCTCTCCGGACGACGACGCGACCCGCTCCCTGTACGGGGCGGGGAGCAGCACCAGCGGCGGGGCCGCCGATCCGATGGCGATTAATTACGCCTGCCACACGCGCAACTTCGCGGCCTTCGTCACCGCCCTCCGTGAAGGGCGCCCGCCCGCCCTCGACGCCCTCGAGGGACGAAAAGCCGTGGCGATCGTCGCCGCCTGTTACAAATCGGCCCGCACCGGACGGCCGGTCAAGGTCGAGGATCCCTCCTGATTCCGGAGCCGCGATGCGCTACGCCATCTGCAACGAGACGTTCGTCGACTGGCCGCTGGAGAGGGCCTGTGCGGAAGCGGCCGCCGCGGGCTACACCGGCCTGGAGGTGGCGCCGTTCACCCTCGCCGGCTTGGTTACCGAGCTTTCGACGCGGGAACGGGTGACGATCCGGGACACGATCCGCGCCGCGGGGCTCGAGTGCCTCGGCCTCCATTGGCTCCTGGCAAAGACGGAGGGCTTCCATGCGACGCACGCCGACGCCTCCGTGCGGCGGGCCACGACGGCCTATCTCGGCGAGCTTGCCCGCCTCTGCCGCGACCTCGACGGCCGCGTCCTCGTCTTCGGGTCGCCGAAGCAACGGAGCCTGCTTGCGGGCACGACCCCGGAGGAAGCGATCGACCGGCTCCGGGAGGTGCTTTCGGACCTCGTGCCGGTGCTCGAGGAAACGGGCACGGTGGTGGCCCTCGAGCCGCTGGCGCCGAGCGAGACCGACGTCCTCAACACCGCCGCCGAGACCTGCCGGCTCATCGAACGGATCGGCTCTCCGCACGTCCGCCTTCATCTCGACGTCAAGGCGATGTCGAGCGAAGCCGAGTCGATCCCGGCGATCATCCGGGCTTCGGCCCGCCACCTCGAGCATTTTCATGCCAATGACGCCAACCTCCGTGGCCCGGGCTTTGGCGAGGTCGACTTCGGTCCGATCTTCGCGGCCCTCCACGCCGTGAGCTACCCCGGCTGGGTGAGCGTCGAGGTCTTCGATTATGCTCCCGGTCCCGAGCGCGCTGCGCGGGAGAGCATCGCCTACATGCGGGGGGTCGCGGCCGGGCTCGGGGCGGCGTGAGCGCTTCGCTCGCCGGCGTGCCCGATTCCACGGCTCCACGGCTCCACCGCACCCTCCTTCACGGAATCCATCGCCATGGCTGATCTGCCCCACTTCGAATCGAAGGGGACCGCGATCCCCAACGACGGCCTGCCGTGGTGGACCGGGATGACCCGTTACCACTGGTTCGTCCTCACGGTGGCGGCGCTGG
>CANGGC010000293.1 GCA_947453125.1 Planctomycetaceae bacterium
AAGGACAAGGCCGAGAAGACGACCTGCACCGGCGTCGAGATGTTCAAGAAACTCCTCGACCGCGGTCAGGCCGGCGACAACGTCGGATGCCTGCTCCGTGGCATCGCCCGCGAGGGTATCGAGCGTGGTCAGGTGCTTGCCAAGCCGGGCTCGATCAAGCCCCACAAGAAGTTCGAGTGCGAGGTTTACGTGCTGTCGAAGGAGGAGGGTGGCCGCCACACTCCGTTCTTCGCAGGCTACCGCCCGCAGTTCTACTTCCGCACGACCGACGTCACCGGCTCGACCAAGCTGCTCAGCGGCGTCGAGATGGTTTCGCCGGGCGACAACGTGAAGATGGAAGTCGAGTTGATGGTCCCGATCGCCATGGACGACGGTGTCCGCTTCGCCATCCGTGAGGGTGGTAAGACCGTCGGCTCGGGGGTCGTGTCAAAGATCCTCGACTGATCACGAAACCTGTGTACCCGTTCCAGGCGCCGGCCATGCAACCGGCGCCTGGAATCACAGGGGCGTAGCTCAACTGGCAGAGCGCTGGTCTCCAAAACCAGAGGTTGCGAGTTCGATCCCCGCCGCCCCTGCTTCGCGGGATCTGGTTGCCCTAGCCACGTCCTCACGAGTCTGGATCGACAGCGACGGTGTTTGGAATGGATCGAGGTTGGATAGCTCGGTGGGGGATGCCCCACCAAGAAACAGTCGCCCCCACAGACCGGGCCCATCAATCAGACGGATCGCCCGAGCCGGACGGAACCGACCATGGCAGGTATGCAAGAAAACCCAACCGCTCTCAGTTCGCTGGGGCGAGAATTATTCAGCGCGGCTGTTTACAAGCGGAGCCAGGGGCGCGTTACCCGCCAGGTGACGTTTGTGGCCCTGGCACTCGCCTGGGCGATCGCCGTATGGAGGCTCGCCCAGATCCTGCCGGCGTGGATTTCTGCAGGTGGGCCGATGACTCCGGCGGTGAGCGCCGACGCGTATGGCTTGGTCCGGTTTGTGATTCCTTTCATCCTCTTTCTCGCCGGTGCCTGGCTCGCCTACCGGGCGGTGAACCTTCCCCGGTTCGCAGAGTTCCTCATCGGGGTGGAGTCGGAGATGGCAAAGGTGTTGTGGCCCACCCTCGGCGAAGTAGCCCGCAGTTCAGCCGTTGTGATCTTCATGATCTTTGCGCTCTCCTTCATCCTCGCGGCCTACGACTTGTTCTGGTGGTTCATTCTCCGGGCGATTCAGGGATTTCGTTAAACGCGGTCGAGACCCAAGGGTCCGGGTGACACTCCCGGACATCCCCACGCATGTCGAAGCACGATCATCCAACCGAGCCTCAGGTCGACGCGCTCTCGTCGCCACAATCGCATGTCACGCCCCACGGCCAGGCCGAAGGGGCATCGCATGCAGGCTCCGCCCACGCTGCGCCGGCCGCAGAGGCCGATGACGACGACGGCACCCCTGCCGAACTCGCCGATCCGTTTGCCAGTGGTGACAACGCCAAGCCAGTGGCCTCGGCAGCCGATGAGGAGATCACCCCGGCAGGGGACAAGAAGTGGTACATCCTCAAAGTCCAGAGCAACCGCGAAGATTCGATCAGCGACACGCTCGAGCGACGGATCCGGATGCAGGGGCTCGACCGCTACTTTGGCAAGGTTATCGTGCCGAAGGAGCAGGTCACCGAGTTCAAAAGCGGCAAAAAACGCGTTGTTTCTCGCAAGCTCTATCCTGGCTACATCCTTGTGAACATGATTCTCAATGACGAGACGTGGTATCTCGTCAGGGAGACCGGCGGAATTGGCGATTTCACCGGGTCGGCCGGAAGGCCGAGCCCGATGCTCCAAGCCGACGTTGACAAACTCCTCAACAAGTCTGCGGTCAAGCCTGACGAGGCCCCGCGGTTGAAGATCAATTTCAAAAAGGGCGACCGGGTCAAGATCACCGAAGGTACGTTTGAGAACTTCGAGGGTGAAGTGGAGCAGATCGACGAGGCGAACGGACGGGTCACGGTGATGCTCAGCATCTTCGGCCGATCGACCCCCGTCGACATCGAATACTGGCAGATCGAGGGGATTTGAACCTCGGTGCCGCCGTCCATAACGGCTGATTACGAGCAATCATGCGTCCATCCTGCACGGACGCCGGGGCGAGCAGGGCAGGTCGGTCAAGCATCAAACAGCAACGTTTCCAAGCAGTCCCGCGGAAGGGGAAGAGGTCAGAGTCATGGCGAAGCAGGTGGTCGGTCAGGCGAAGTTCCAGATTCCAGGCGGTCAGGCCACCCCGGCCCCCCCGGTCGGTACGTCGCTCGGCCGGTACGGCATCAACCTCGGACAGTTCGTCCAGCAATTCAACGACAAGACCCGCGAAGCCGCCGGTATGGCGATTCCGGTCGTTGTCACGGTCTACAACGATCGCTCGTTCGAGTTCTACACCAAGAGCCCGCCGGCAGCCGCCCTCCTCAAGAAGGCAGCTGGCCTGGCGAAGGGCTCCGGCGTGCCGAACAAGGATAAGGTCGGCAAAGTCACCAAGGCCCAACTCGACGAGATCGTCCGACTGAAGACCAATGATCTCAATGCGAGCGATGCCGATCATGCCCGTCGCATGATCGAGGGTACCGCCCGCAGCATGGGAATCACGGTCGACAGCTGACCCCCGCAATCCCGCTCCTTCCCCCATTCTTCCGATTTTCCCTCGAACACTTCCAGGACCGTAGCCGTGGCTGTCACCAAGCGCATGAAGGCGATGCTCGCCAAGTTGCCGAAGACCGAAGCCCCTCTTCCCGTCGCCGACGCCGTCGCGCTCATCCAGAGCATGCCGCCGACGAAGTTCGACCAGGCTGTCGAGATCCACATGCGTCTGGGCATCGATCCGAAGCAGGCCGATCAAATCGTCCGAGGCTCGATCGTGCTGCCGCACGGGATCGGGAAGTCGAAGCGAGTCGTCGTGTTCGCCAAGGGAAACATGGCCGACGAAGCCCGGGCAGCCGGGGCGGAAGAGGTCGGCTCCGATGATCTTGCCAAGAAGATCAAGGAAGGCTGGACGGACTTTGACGTCTGCATCGCCGCTCCAGACATGATGGGCCTGGTCGGCCCGCTCGGGAAGGTGCTCGGCCCGCGCGGCTTGATGCCGAGCCCCCGTGCAGGCACCGTCACCGCCGACATCCGCAAGACCGTCAGTGAATACAAGGCGGGCAAGGTTGAGTTCCGTAACGATCCGACCGGCATCGTCCATGCTGTGGTAGGCAAGGCCAGTTTTGATGCGGCGAAGATCGTTGACAACATCAAGGCCTTCATCGATCACATCATGTCGCTGCAGCCCAACAGCGTTCGGGGTCAGTACGTCAAGAGCGTATCGATCTCGGCCACCATGACTCCGGGCGTCATGATCGCCGCCTGAAGCCCGGATAGGCTTCCGTTTCCTCCGCGATTCAAGCCCCCGTTCAAGTTCACGATTCAGGTTCCTGTTTCCACCATCCCGGCTCCTTTCAGTCCCACGCGGCCACACTGCCGTCCAAGCCGCCCGATTAGGGCCCAAAATCGCCATGAGCAAGCTTGTCAAGAATCTCCTCGTCGATGATCTCAAGGGACGCCTGAAGGGTGTCGGCGAGGTGATCGTTCTCAGCCTCGGCCGCCTCGACGGCACGAAGACCACGCAACTGCGACAGACGCTACGGAAGAAGAAGATCCACCTGCAGCTGATCAAGAACAGCCTGGCTCGGCGAGCAACGCTCGACAGCCCACTGGCACCGGCTTTCGGCAAGGCCGAGGGGATGCTCGCAATCGCCTGGGGCGGCGAGGACGTGGTCGATCTGGCAAAGGAACTCGACCGCGTTTCTGCCATCAAGGACTTCAACGGCGTCGAGTTCCGCGGCGGTGCCCTCGACGGCGCGCGGCTGGAGCCGAGCGACGTCAAGAGCGTCGCCAAGTGGCCCTCCCGTGCCGAACAACTCTCCATTCTTTCCGGCCAGATCAGCTCGATGGGCGGCAAGCTCTCGGGGCAGATCCTCGGAGCTGGAGGGACGCTGGCTGGCCAGATCAGCTCTCGGGTCGACGACCTGGAGAAGGCCGCAGAGCCGGAGGTTCCGGCGGCCTGAGGCAGACATTTCGGACCGACACCATGGCATGGGCTTCCCAAGGCCCGCGTTCATGGTATGACTACGGGTTCCCCATTTTCCAACAAACGCCAGTCCCGGACGTGGTCCAAACGGGGCAGGCGTGCACGACCGACCACCCATGACACACAGCCGGCGGCATTCCCGCCGGCCTCATTCCTGAAGGGAAAGGATCTCGAGCGATGGCAACGGCTGAAGCGACACGTGAATTCACCAAAGAAACGAAGGACCTCGGCGACAAGATCGTGTCCTTGACGCTCAAGGCCGCCAAGGAGCTCTCCGACTACCTCGACGAAGTCCACGGCATCAAGCCCGCCGCCGGCGGCGCGGTCATGATGGCCGCTCCGGGCGGAGCGGGTGCTGCCGGAGGTGCTGCCGAAGCGGCGGCTGAGAAGACTGAGTTCGACGTCGTTCTCGAGAGCTTCCCGACCGAAGCGAAGATCGGCATCATCAAGGTCGTCCGCGCTGCAACGGGCCTGGGTCTCAAGGAGGCCAAGGATCTCGTTGAGAGCGCTCCGGCGAAGGTTAAGGAGGGCATCTCCAAGGCCGACGCTGAGAAGCTCAAGAAGGAGCTTGAAGAGGCCAAGGCGAAGGTCGCCGTCAAGTGATTTTTGCTTGATTTACCGAGGCAGCGGCCGGAGGCTTGGTCTTCCGGTCGCTGCC
>CANGGC010000294.1 GCA_947453125.1 Planctomycetaceae bacterium
CTCGAGGCATACGACTGCAGCCACAGCCGCAGGTAGCGGGCCAGCATGGCGGCGATGCCGAGGCCGACGACGAGGACGACGAGCAGGACGACCGGCAGGACAAACGGGGGCATCGGTGGCTCCGGACGGGGGCGCTGACCCCGGGCCGGGGCCTGGGGACACGGCAAGGGGCAGTTCCAGCCTTGTTCCGCGGACGCCGCGAGTCAAGCGTCGGGGGGCTCGAATGACTCGAAGGTGAAGTTCTCGAGGGTCGGCGAGAGCCGGGGGGCTTCCGGGGCTGCCGGTTTTTCCGGTTCGGCCACGGGCTCCGCCCCACGCTTTGGTGCCACGGTAACCGGGGCCGGGCGCACGACCACGGCCGTCCCTTGGGCCCCCACGACGATGATTTCGCTGCCGGCGTCGATCGGCCCCCCTTCACTCACGCCGTCGAGCGACTCGCTCCCCACCTCCACCGTTCCCCATGGGAGGAGGTCGCTCGTGGTCAGCCCGCGCTGGCCGACAAGATCACGTGCCCGTCGCCGCCGCGGTGCGTCGGGGACGACATCGGCCGGCTCGGGGGGGGCCGGGAGGACGCGCCGACCGAGGGGCGTCTCCGGAAACCAGCGGAACGCCAGGGCGAGGGTCACCGGCACGACGACGACCGAAAGCGCGATCATCGCCGTGCCGGCGGCGACGCCGAGCTCGAGGAAGGCGGTGGCGATCGCAGCGATGATCGCTGCCAGACTGACGAAGCCGAGCACCCCGCCGGAAGGGACGAAGACCTCGAGCACGATCACGCCGATGCCGACGAGGAACAGGGCGGCAACCCAAATAACCGGGCTCATCCGTGCGCCCCCCGCACCCCGGCATCGATCGCCCGGACGAGCAGCCGCCCACCGCGAACCGCGACCACCTCCACCGGCATCCCCGGCTCGACGAGCTGGCCGTCGCTGGAGACATCGTGGATCTCCCCGCCGATCCGCGCCTTGCCGGCGGGCGCGAGCCGCGACGTCGTCTCTCCCTCGATGCCGACGAGAGCCTCGAGCGGATCATCGATCAGGTCGACCGCACCGTCGCCGGGGGGGGCAAGGAGCACGTGCCGGAAGAGCCGCGACTCGGGGAGCCAGCGCCGGGCGACGACGGCGAGGATCGTGACGCCGATGGCCGCGCCGAGGATGCCGAGGAGCGACCACTGGAGTTGCCGGAATTGATAGGCGTTGGTGGGGAGCACAAACGACTGGCTGGCGAGGATCAGCGAGGCCACCATGAGCAGGCCCCCGCCGAGCCCGAGGACGCCGAATCCAGGGAGGACGAAGATCTCCGCCGCCAGGCAGATCAGGCCCGCGAGGAACAGCATCACCTCGAGCCATCCGCTCGTGCCATGGAGATGACTGCTCCAGAAATAGATGATGAACGCCACCATCGCAATGAACCCCCCGAAGCCGATCCCGGGGGTGTGGAGCTCGATGTACAGCCCCGCGCCCCCGATGAGGAGGAGCAGCCAGGCGATGCCGGGGCTGGCCAGGGCGTCGAGGAGCGTGTCGGCCCAGCCCGGTGCGGCGAGGGCGACGTCCCCCTCGAGGCCGTACGTCCGGGCCACCGCGTCAAACCCTTCGACGACGTAGGCCGCCAGACCGAGCGACTCGGCCGCCTTGCCATTGAGCACCACCGGGCCGACGCCGACCTGGGCCCCGAGTTGCCACGCTTCGCGATCGTCGAGCCGGTCAAACTCCTCTTCGCAGAAATAACCGACGCGTCCCGTCGCTGGCCGGGTCGCCTGGCGGACGACGAGCTCCGGAGCGACCAGCGCCACCGGCAGCGACCAGGACCGATCCCGTTTCTTTGCCACCCCCTCGCGCCATGCGACCGTGATCGCCTCGGCCCAGCGTCCATCGATCGCCGCGGCCCCCTCGCCGCCGAGGACGGCCTCGGCTCCCATCACGAGTTCGTCGCACGCCGTGGCGACCAGCGCCGCATCGCCCCGCGCCTCGCGGGGCACCCAGGCAACGGTGCGGACACGCGTGGCATCGAGGCTGGCGAGGTAGGCCGCCAGAACGAGGCTCTGCTCCGGCTCGCCCCCTGGGCTGTCGATCCGCAGGCAGACGAAGTTCCGTCCGGAGGCGATCGCCTCCTCGATCCGCGTCCGCGTGCGGGCACCGAGGTCGGCCGTAATCACGCCGGAGAGGACCACCTGCACCCCCTTCCAGCCGCCATCGATGGTCGGATCGGCCGCGAGCGCCGTCTCGCTCAGACCGAGACTCCGCGCCACCTCGGCGGGGGTCCGCGCCAGCGCCCGTGCCACCCCCAACTCCCGCGCCCGCCGCCCCGACAGCGCCAGGGGCACCGGTCCGATCTCCTCTTCATCGAGGATCGCGGCCCGATCGCGGAGGGCAGGCACCTCGGCAGCCGTCACGAGCTGGTCGCCGTCGTCGGTGGCCACGCGCACGACCCGCGCCTGGGGATCGAGGAGGGCCTGGGCGAGCGCCGGGGGGGCGGTCTTCCGACGTGTGGCAACCTGGGCATAGACCGCACGCATGGCGTCGTCGATGAACGGTTCGTCGACGTTCGCCGGGCCGAAGATGGCGTCGGGGGCGAGCACGATCTCCTCGCAGGCCAGCGCCACGAGGACGGCATGCCCGCGGGCCCCCGCCGGGAGCCAGGCCACCGTCTTCACGCCGGAGAGTCGCGGGTCGGCGAGGAAGCGGGCCAGCGCCAGCGATCGACCGAAGTCGCTCGCACCCGCTCCCGGATCGTCGGCGCCGTCAAAGCGGAACACGAGCACCCCGCGCTCGCCGGGGCGGGCGAGGAGCCGATCAAGATTGCGGAGGACCGTCCCCTCGACCTGCGTGTCACGGGTGCCGGTGATCGGCAAGCGGAGGGGGACGACGGCCACCGGGACGTCGCGCGGCGCGACCTCGCCCCCACCATTGACCATGGCTTTGGCCAGATCGGGGGGAGGATCGGCCGGCCCCGCGCCGCCAGCCCCAGAGCCCAGCGTCGTCGCGATGAGGAGCGCGAGCACTCCGATTGCCCGCCGCGCGACGGTGATTGTCGCCCGGGAGCGTTCCCGACGTTCCCACCGGTCACCGGGGTGGAGAAGGGTCGGGGATGACCCATTCCAAACTCCGGCGGGTGTCGCGGCATTGAATGGCATGACCGTCCTCAGGTGCCGGGGGGCGACAACCGACGAATTCTATGGGCATCCCCGGCGGAGTCAAAAAAACCGGGCCCACCCCCGCCGTGCCAACACCGCTTATACTCCCTGGATGGACACAACCCGCTCACAAATCGTTGCCGAACTGGTCCCCCTGATCACCGCCAAGGCCCTCCGCCGCGGGACGTTCCGTCTCGCCTCCGGACGGGAGGCGAGCTTCTACCTCGACGCCAAGCAAGTGATCCTCGACGCCCGCGGCTCGATGCTCGTCGGCCGGGCGATCCTCGAAATCCTCCGGGCCCACGGCCCCCTGCCGGCCGCTGTCGGGGGGATGTCGATCGGTGCCGATCCGGTGACCAGCGCCGTCGTCACGATGGCCGGGGTCGCTGGGCTCGATCTGCGTGGATTCATGGTCCGCAAGGAGCCGAAGGATCATGGCACGAAGCGCTACATCGAGGGTCCGGTCGCCCCTGGCGAGAAGGTGGTGATCGTCGAGGATGTGACCACCACGGGGGGATCCTCGCTGCTAGCGATCGACCGGGCGATCGAGTTCGGCCTCGTCGTCGAGCGCGTCGTCACCGTCATCGACAGGCTCGCCGGTGCCGGCGACACGCTCGCTGCCCGCGGCATCCCCCTCGATGCGATCGTGACGATCCGAGATCTGGGTATCGAGCCCGACGCCACCTGACCGGGGCCCGTCACCTCGGCGGCCGTGGCTCACGGGAGGATTGCAGCGCATGCCCCCCACTCCCTCCATCCCCCACGGTGCCACCATGCATCCCTCCGCCAGGCGATCGGGGATGGCTGCCGAGTGGCTGCTCGTCGCGCTGTTGCTCACCCTCGGGCCGGCGCTGGCGGGAACGACCAGTGCCCCGTCCACCGAGCCCTCCCCGGAGGCGATCGCCGCGCTCATCGCACGACTGGGGGACACCGACTTCCAGCGCCGCGAGGCCGCCTCGGCCGAGCTCAAGACGATCGGCCCCGCGGCGGTCGATGCCCTCCTGGCAGCCGCCGAACTCGACCGTGATCTCGAGGTCGCGTTGCGGGCCCGATGGCTCGTCGACACGATCCCCCTCGGTATGCCGCACGATCCCCCCGAGGTGACGCGGTTGCTCGAGAGCTACAAGCAGCGCGACTTTGCCACACGCGTTCGTGTCATGCACCGCCTTCTCCGCGTCGACGACGACGCCGGCATCGAGGCGTTGGCGCGGATCATCCGCCTGGAGCGCTCGCCGGAGGGATCGCGCGTGGCGGCGGCGCTCCTCGTGAGGGAATGGCAGGCCGACAACCGGTGGTGGCCGGCGATCGCCGCCCGCGCGACCGCCGGGCTGGGGTCGAGCGCCCGGCCGGCGGCTGCCTTCACGCGGGCCGTGATCGAGCTCTCCGCGGCGCAGACGCCCGCGGCCCGTGACGCAGCGCTCGCGGCGGCAGCCACGGCACTGGCGCACCTCGAACGCATCGACGGCGACCACGGCCCTCGGCAGGAAGGAGCCGACGAGGAGGAGGAAGACGTCGATCAAGGACGCGCTGGCGCGGACGCGACGGAGGTCGGGAGGATCTTCGCCCGCACGCGGATCGCCATGCTCCTCGCCGCCGGCCGGAGAGACGAA
>CANGGC010000295.1 GCA_947453125.1 Planctomycetaceae bacterium
CATGCTCACTTCCGTCACAAACCCGGTCTCCCCCTTCCGCCCCGCAATGTGGCGGTGGATCGCGCCGGCCTCGCGGGCGGCAAGGAGATACTTGCCGGTGATCGCCGCGACGACGTCGGCCGTGAGCACGAGCGGCTCCGCCACCCCCGCCACCTTCAGCGTGCCTGTCAGCTCAGGATGCCGGGCCACGAAGGCGGCGATCTCGACGGCTGGTGCCGGCTTGCCGATCGAGTCGGCGACGTCGATCGTGAAGAAGTCGCTGGTGTCGAGGAAGCGATCGACCGTCTCGAGGCGGATGTGATCGGCATCGACAAACCACGGATGACGCTAGCCACGCTCTTCCACCCCCTTCGCCGCGGCCGCCCGGACGCTCGGCGGCTCGCTGCCGACGAAGCCATGCTCGCGGTTCGACTTGTTCCACACCGGGGCAACGACCACCCCTTCCCCCTCAAGCCTTTCAAACGCCGCCAGTTGCGCGGCGGCCTGATGGGCGAAACGGTCACCGACACCGAACGACAGCCGGGGAAGGCTGGTGCTAGAAGGGGCATGCATCGGGAAGTCCTGGTTCAGACGTCCTGGTTCAGACGTCGAGATTCTTCACATCGAGGGCGTGGCGCTCGATGAACTCGCGCCGCGGTTCCACCTTCTCCCCCATGAGCACCCGGAAGAGATCGTCGGCCGCGGCCGCGTCGGTCATCGTCACCCGGAGGAGGGTGCGGTTGGCGGGGTCGAGCGTCGTGTCGCGGAGCTCCTCCGCGTTCATCTCGCCGAGCCCCTTGAAGCGCGTGATCGACAGCCCCTTCTCACCGGCGCGGCGGACGGCGGAGAGGAGGCTGCGGAGATCCTCCAGACCGATGACGTTCTCGCCGCGGCGGAGCGAATAGCGTGCGTCCTCGGTGCCGGTGCGGTCCTCCGGTAAGAGCGACTCGATGCCGAAGCCCATCTCCTTGAGCTCGGCCAGCCCGGAATTGATGCTCCGCACCTCGTGGAGATCGACGATCACGAGTTGGTCTTCATGTTCCACCAACTTCGCGTCGACGCCCAGCGCCGCGGCTGGAGCTTGCGCGTCCTCGGCCCGCCCCACCGCGAGCGCTCCCCCGGCGGCCTTTTCTTTCCCCTTCACGAAGGCCTCGAGCTGCTCGCGGCTGGAGAACCAGTGCTCCTCGCTTCCGAAATAGACATGGAACATCGGCAGCTTGGCGGTGGCTGCGTCGCGGCGGGCGGCATGATCGCGAAGGCTGATCCCGCGCCGCTCCAGGGCGACAAGAGCGTCCTCGAGGCCGGCGAGCGTGCGGCAGAGCTTCTGCATCGGCGCCCCGGAGATCTCGCGGCCGTCGCCAGGGAGGAAGACCCCCTCGCCGAGGCCTTGATCGAGGAGCTGCGTCTTCATCTCTTCTTCGGTCTGCACGTAGTAGACCTGCTTCTTGTTGCGGACGCGGAACAGCGGCGGCTGGGCGACGTAGACGTGGCCCGCGGCGACGAGCTGGTACATCTGCCGGTAGAAGAACGTCAGCAGGAGCGTGCGGATGTGCGAGCCGTCGACGTCGGCGTCGGTCATGATCACGATCTTGTCGTAGCGCCGCTTGCCGAGATCGGCGTCGGTGCCAATGCCGGCGCCGATCGCGGAGATGACGCTGCGCACCTCCTCGTTGGCAAGCACCTTGTCTTCCCGGCTCTTGTAGGCATTGATGATCTTGCCGCGCAAGGGAAGGATCGCTTGGTACTCGCGGTGTCTTCCCCCCTCTGCCGATCCGCCGGCCGAATCACCCTCCACGAGGTAGAGCTCGCAGCGGGCCACGTCGCGGCTGGTGCAGTCGCGGAGCTTGCCGGGAAGCCCTCCTCCGGAGAGCGCCCCTTTCCGCTCGCGGAGGAGCGCCTTGGCCTTGAGGGCCGCCGCGCGGGCCTCGGCAGCAAGCACGCCCTTCTGGACGATCGCCTTGGCGTTCTTCGGATTCTCCTCGAGGTACTTGGCGAGGAAGTCACCGACGGCGGAGTTGATGATCCCCTCCACTTCGCCGTTGCCGAGCTTCGTCTTCGTCTGCCCCTGGAACTGCGGGTGGGGGACGCGGACGCTCACCACCACCGTGAGGCCTTCACGGACGTCGTCGCCGGTGGGCACGAGATCCTTGTAGAGCCCCGTCTTCTTGCCGTAGGCATTGAGTGAACGGGTCAGCGCGGCCCGGAAGCCGGAGACGTGCGTCCCCCCCTCCGTGGTCGAGATGTTGTTGACATAGCTGTGGAGGTTTTCGGTGAACTCGCCGGTGTACTGCATGGCGATGTCGAACGAGACTCCCTCCTGCTCGCCGACGATCGAGATCACATCGGCGTGGATCGCGTCGCTGGAGCGATTGAGCCACTCGACGAATTCGACGATCCCCCGCTCGTAGAAATATTCCTCCGTTTGGCCGCTGGCGGCGTCGGAGAAGATGATCCTCACGCCCGAGTTGAGGAAGGCGAGTTCCTGGAGGCGGCGGGCGAGGACGTCGAAGGAAAACTTCGTCGACGGAAAGATCTGCGGATCGGGCTTGAAGGTCGTCTTCGTGCCGGTGCGGGTGGTGGTGCCGACGTTGCGCACCGGGCCCGTGACGACGCCGCGCTCGTACTCCTGCTGCCAGAGGTGGCCGCCACGCGAGACCTCCACCTCGCACCATTCGGAGAGGAAGTTCACCACCGTGACGCCGACGCCATGGAGGCCGCCAGAGGTCTGGTAGGCCCCCTTCTGGAACTTGCCTCCGAATTTCAGGACCGTCATCACCCCCTCGAGGGTCGACACTTCACGGTCCATCTCCTCGGAGAGCTGCGCATGCTTCTCCACGGGGATGCCGCGGCCGTCGTCCTCGACGGTGACGCTCCCGTCGACGTTCACCATCACGCTCACGCGCTTCGCGTAGTTGGCCATGCACTCGTCGATCGAGTTGTCGACGACCTCGTAGACGAGGTGGTGGAGGCCGCGGGCGGTGTTGTCACCGATGTACATACCGAACCGTTCGCGAACATGATCGCGGTCGGAAAGATGGAGCAGATCCTCGGATGTGTATCCGGGCGTGCGGGGCTCGTCAGCCATGGGAAGGCTCCTCCGGGGATGACGGGGCTGGGCCTGAGCGCTGGGAGGCTTCGGCCCGCATCGATTCAAGGGTGGACTGTGGTTCAGCGCGATCGATCGGTTCGGAAAGGAGGCGGCAGCGGATGTCGGTGATCCCCTCCGTCGGCACCAGCTCGGCCAGGCGGCTGAGAGCCTGACGCTTGAGGAATCCCATCTCCTGGACCAGCGCCGAGTGGGTCACGAAGACCTCGAGCACGCCACGCCGGACGAGCCCCGGCTGCGATGCCGCCCGGAAGTGCTCCGGAATGGCCTGCTGCCAGGCGTCGACGAGTCCCGAGGCCGCCTGCTCGCGGTCGTAACCGGTGCGGGCCAGGAGGCGGCTCATGAGCCGGCCAATGGCCGTCGGTCCTGCAGGCTGGGAGTCGTTCGGCATGCGGGGATTGGGAGGGGAGAAGGAACGGAGGCGGATGGAACAGGGGGGAACGGCAAGCATCGAACGGATCACGACGGCATCGACCATCCTGTCAATCGGCCGCGAGCGGCATGATCACGTAGCCATAGCCATCGGTCGTGGTGCAGACGGCTGCGCTCTGGGCATCGGTGAGCTCCACCGTCACCGCCGTGTCGGCATCGAGGACGCGGAGGAAGTCGCTCACAAAGCGGGGATCGAGTTTGATCCGCACCGTCGCGCCGGTGTGGTCGATCGGCAATTCGATCCGGCTCTCGCCACTCTCAGCCGATCGACCGGTGAGGACCAGTTGCCCAGACTCGAAGGAGAAATCGACCCCCTTCGACTGTTCGCTGGTGACGATCGCCGCCTGACGGACCGCCGCGAGGAGGGGCCCGGCGACGAGGTTCACGCGGATCGCGTCGGTCCGGGTGGGGAAGACGTCGCGCCACCGGGGAAAACGCCCTTCGACAAGCCGAGAAGAAATCGTCGTCGAACCGCTGCGGAAGAGGATCTCGCTGGGGCGCACCGCGATCTGCACCGGCACATCGGCGCTGCCCAGGCAGCGTTCCACCAGTTGCATCGCCCGCGCCGGGACGATCGGCGCCGCCTCCGCCGCGCCTCCGCCGGTGGCGACGGCCGGCCCCTGCATCTTGGCGAGCCTGCGGCCGTCGGTGCCGACCGCCGTCACGTGCTTGTCCCCCAGTTCGACGAGGACTCCCCCGAGGGCATAGCGGCTCGACTCGTTGTCGGTGGCGAACACCGTTCGACGGACGAGTTCACGGACCAGCGGCGTCGAGAGTTCGTGGCCGGAGTCAGAAGGGAAGCTGGCGACGGCGGGGAATTCGAGCGGGTCCTCGGCCGGCAGGCGGAACTCACTCCGCGGCGCCTTGACGATTGTGGCGGTGCCGTCGGTATGAATGTCGAAGACCGTGCCGGCCGGGCTTTCGCGGACGATGGCCGCCAGCCGGGCACTGGGGAGGAGCACCGCCCCGGGCGCCGATGTCTCGACCCCGTCGATGCTGATGCGGATCCCCACCTCGAGGTCGGTGGCCGAAAGCACGGCTGTCTCCCGATCGGCCTCGAGTTTGACGTTGGTGAGAACGGGCTTTGGCGACCGGGCCGGAACCACCGCCTGGGCGCTCTGGAGAGCCGCAAGGAGCGGCTCGCGCACACATCGCACTTTCATGACGGACCCCTTCAGACGAACCGCGTCGCGGCCCGGGAACCCGGCCACGGAAAACCCC
>CANGGC010000296.1 GCA_947453125.1 Planctomycetaceae bacterium
ATCAAATCAGCACCGCTCCGGTCAATTCTTTCGGTTTCGGCCATGAAAGGCCCTTGTCGACGGCGCTCGCGAACGACCTTGAATCCCCTCATCCCGGCATGCTCCGCCGGCCCGTCCGGAACGAGCGAGGCCACTAACAGGCCGTGATCCGTCTGATAGACCCTCGCCACACCGGCATCCGGACGAATCACCTTCCCCCGTTCGATGAGCTGGGGCACGATTCGCGCAAGTGTTCCCACCGGAATGGCGAATCCGACGCCGGAACTCTGCCCGGTGCGGCTGGCGATGGCGGTATTCATGCCGACCAACAGGCTGGCGCTGTCGAGGAGCGGCCCGCCCGAATTTCCCGGATTGATGGCGGCATCGGTCTGGATGATCGACTTGATCGTCCGGCTGTTCCGGGCCGGGAGTGACCGATTGAGGCTCGAGATGATGCCGGTGGTCAGCGTTCGCTCCAGGCCGAACGGATTCCCGATTGCGAACACTCGCTGGCCGACCCGGAGGTCATTCGAACTGCCGAAACGAACCGGTTCGAGAACCTCGGCCGGCGCAGCCACGCGGATAACGGCAACATCGGTGGCAGGATCGTGGCCGACGATCGTCGCGGCGTGCGATGAGCCGTCATAGAGCATCACCTGGATCTCCTTCGCCCCCTCGACGACGTGGTAGTTCGTGAGCACGTGCCCCAAGGTGTCGACAACGATGCCCGACCCAGCCCCCTCGGACGGCACCTCGAGCAGAAACAGGCCGGCCGACACCGTCGCCTTGGTGTTGATGTTCACGACACTCCGATTGACGGCGTCGTAGACGGCGATGTTGGTGAGCTCCTCCGGCGTGAATCCCCGCCCCCCATCCATGACGGGCCGCTGCGGACCGCCCCGGGACACCTCTGGGGGCGCTACCGCGCGTGGCGGCGGCGCCACGCTCTGGGCGGAAGCCGTCGCGGAAAAGGCCAGGGCCCAGAGCCCAAGAAAGAGCCTGAAAAACAGGCCGATCGGCTGCAAGGCCGCAAACACAAGCGACATCGACCCCTTGGCAAACGGCATGGCATCCCTCTGGGCGAGCAGGCTGCGGTCGAGGCGAACGGCCGACTGCCGCGGAGTATGGCGACCGACCTCCGGCAGACCAACATCGCCTCGCCCGGCGATTTCGGGGGGTGGCTTGCTCAGCTCCCACCCCGATCCTGGAGGCCGGGCGAGGGGCTCAGGCCGGCAGTCATGCAGGCAGCTTCACATCCGTTTCCAGGCCCCCTTGGCCGCGCACAATCTTCGAAATGTGGGCGAATCCCGTGGAGATCGACGTTGGCGGTAATGGGGGGGAGTAAATATGCTTCCGCTGAGGTCGAGGTTGCATGACGCATCCGGCCCTTCTGGAGGGACCATGTCGAAGCCCATTTTCCCGGCGACCGTCTCCCTTGTCATCGGCGCCTTGGCGTTGATGCCGTATGCCGCGGTCGCCGATGACGGCGTCGCGGTGACGTTCGTCGAAACCTTCCAGCGTGACGAAGCATCGCTACCCGTCTCCGCGGTGGGACTGCGACCGACGGCCGTCGCCGAAACCACCTCTCCGACCGACGTGATCGTGCTCGTCGACACCTCGGCGAATCAATCGGGTGAGTACCGGGCCAACGCCACCCGGGCGCTCACCGCCCTTCTCGACAAGGCCCGCGACGACGACCGTTTCCTGCTCGCTGCCGCCGACATCTCGTGCGCGGCGATGGCCCAGCAGTTCTCCGGCCCCCGTTCCCCCGGGAGCCGGGCCGCACTCTCCGCCCTTGAAGCCCGCACGCCGCTCGGGTCAACCGACATGGTGGCGGTGCTGGAGGGGGCCGCCGAACTTTTCGAGGCGTCGCCAGCACCACGCACCATCGTCTACATCGGCGACGGTCCGGGGATTGCGGGGGTCGATACCGCCGAGTTTCGCCACCTGCTCACCACTCTCAAGAACAAACGGATCAGCGTTTCGTCGGTTGGAGTCGGGCCGGCGGTCAACTGGCCCAGTCTGGCTGCCATCGCCAACGCAACCGGGGGCATGCTCATCGTTCCCGACGCAACGATCTCGCCGTCGGATGCTGGTAGCCGGATGGCAAGCGCCGCCATCCAACCGGTGGCCTGGCCGGAGGATGTCGTGCTCTCGGCCGAGGCGCCTGACGCGCGGCTCCGCATGCTCCCGGGCCACCTCCCTCCGCTCCGTGCCGACCGCGACTCCGTGCTCCTTGTCGAGGGTGGCCTCGAGGGCGCTCGGCTCGACTTCGTCCTCGAGGCGCCAGCCGGCCGCGAAGGCGCGATGCGGCAGCGCCAAACCGAGGTTGCGATCCCCGCTGCGGCGCCGATCCCCGAGAATGCGTACGTCGAGGAGCTCTACCGCAATGCCCGCGAGACCGACGGCGTCTACCTGCCGACGCTCGGCCGGGAAGGGCTCAACGTCGCGCGGAACGTCATCCGCGGCGAGGCCACGGCCCTGGTGAAGATGGCGCGACAGGCCGAGGCGTCCGGAGCCCACGGCTCGGCGATGCGTCTGGCCTACGCCTCCCTCCGCAAAGATCCCGACAACGTCGATGCCTGGGTGATGTTCACCGCGGCCCAGAAGGGGCTGTTCGAGGAGGAACAGGCCCAGCAGGCGGGAGGCGAACAGGTCGATGCTCCGGAAGGGGGCACGCTCCCGGCCCCGGGCGAAGATGCGGCGATCGGGTTCGGAGGCGAAGGGCTGCCGCAGGTCGACGCTCCGTTCCCGGACGGCGCTCCGCCGACGGGGGGCGACCTCGGCGCCGGTGAGCAGCAAAGCGAGTTGGCCGACTTCGCACGGATGAGGAAAGTCCGCGCCCAGCAGATCGAACAGGAAGTGGCTGTCCGCTTGCGGAACGCCCGTCAGACCTGTGCTGTCGATCCAGACCGGACTCGCGTCGATCTCAAGGAGCTCCAGCGGCAGGTACTGTCGTCGGAGGATCTCGACACGGCGACCCGCGACCGTCTCTGCCGTCAGATCGAGATCTCGATCCGTGATTCGATCATCCGCTCCCGCGAGCGGGCCGAGCGGGCGTTGGTGTCCGATCGCAATCATGCCATCGCCCAGGAACGGGCCCGACTCGACGGAGAGCTGCGGCGACGTGAGGATCGCATCAAGCAACTCACGGAACGCTACCACGCTCTCGTCGAGGAGGGGATCCGCGTCGGCTACCAGCAGCCGACCGACAAGTTCACCGAGGCGGAGCGGATCGTTGCCAAAGAGATCGCCGAACAGGCTCCGCCGCTGTACGCCAACCGTGGCGTGCCGATGACGGCCCGCGAGATCGGCGTCACCGCGCCGCTCGTCGCCCGCATCCTCGACTACGACACCGAGAACGTCCGCGTCCGCCGCGACACCCAGCGTGGCTTCATGGACGTGCTCCACCTTGCCAACATCGCCGCGATCCCGTTCCCGGACGAGCCGCCGATCATCTACCCGAGCGCCGCCCGGTGGCAGGAGATCACCCGGCTCCGCGAGAAGTACAAGTCGGTCGACCTCGGGAATCCTGGAAGCGGCGAGAAGCGAATCTACGACGCGCTCGACAATCCGGTCGAGAACTTCGAGTTCAACGAGACCTCGCTCCGGGACGTGATCGCCCAGATCAAGGATTCGCAGGGGATCCCGATCGAACTCGACCAAAAGGCCCTCGATGAGGCCGGGCTCGATCTCGACACCCCCGTCACCAAAAACATCTCCGGCGTGTCGCTCCGCTCCGCGCTGCGGCTCCTCCTCGGTGAGATTGACCTCACCTATCTCATCAAGGACGAGGTGATGTTGATCACCACGAAGGAGAAGGCTGCCGAGAACATGGTCATCAAGGTCTACCCAGTTGCCGACCTCGTCATCCCCGTGGGGATGATGGGAGGCGGTGGCATGGGCGGTGGCATGGGTGGTGGCATGGGCGGCATGGGTGGTGGCATGGGTGGTGGCATGGGCGGTGGCATGGGTGGCGGCATGGGCGGTGGCATGTTCCAGGTCTCCGATCCAGGCACCGGCACCGGCGAACGCGTCGGGCTCCGGGACAAGCCGGGAACGAAGGCCCAACTGCCGAAGAAGTCGACGGCCGACGCCGCGACGACCGATCAGCCGACGCCGGCCGACGAGGCCACGGCGCCCGCAGCCCGCGTCGAGGCCGCCGCCGGGAATGACCTGGGTCTCCCCGAGGAGGTTCTCGGGGCCCGCGATCTCCGCTCTGCCGTCAAGGCCTTCCTCCTTCCGGCTGGCAGGCCGTCGGCGGAGAAGGGCCAGGCCCCCGATAACGGCTCCCCTTCCGATAACGGCTCCCCTTCCGATAACGGCTCCCCTTCCGGCGAGTCTGTCGCAGCCAGGGCCAGCGCCGGCAAGCTTGCCCGACTACGGATCTCGGCCGTCGAACTCGGCAATGCCGGGCGATTCGACCGGGCTGCCGAATTGATCTCCGCGGCCGTGAACTGCGGCCAGTCGGAACCGTGGATGTACGAGGCACTCGCCGTCGCCATGGAAGCGGCGGGCAAGCCGAAGACGGAAGTCGAGCGGGCCCTGATGTCGAGCGCCGATTTCGCCACGTCGCCAACCGATCTCCTCTCCCTCGCGCAGTGTCTGGCCCGGTTCGGTTCCTCGCGGCAGGCGATCCGCCTCTGCCGTCAGGTGGCGACGATCGAGCCTTCCAACCGCGAGGCGTTCGCTCTGGCGATGACATTCGCCTCCAAAGAAAACGACGTCGCCGCG
>CANGGC010000297.1 GCA_947453125.1 Planctomycetaceae bacterium
CGTGAGGTGGAGCGTGACCCGTTCCCCGAGGGTGGTCGATTCCTCCGGGCAGTCCACTGTTACCTCGACGCTGGCCAGCGACGCCTGAAGAGCCTCAGCTTCCGAGGCACCCTCCGGCAGATCGACGTCCAGCGGTGCCGGTTCGGTCGCGCTGTCGGCGATCGCGGTGGGCATCTCCGCTTCCTCGGCATCGTCCTCGGCATTGTTCCCGGAGGTGAGCGTCGTGCCGTCATCATCGGACTGCGGGAGTGCAGGCGGAGCGGCGACGATCGCCAGGGAGTTGTCTGGCTGGGCCTTGGTGCCGGTGTCGAGCGGCCGTGTTCCGATTGACTTGGTGGCCAAGGCCCGGGGAGCCGCCGGACCGTGGGCCGGACTGGCAGCAGGGCGACGGGTGGCCGCCTCCGGCTCGGGGAGGAGCCCGAACGGACGCGGCATGTTTGCGAGGGCCGTGCCGAGGGCATCACGGATCGGGCGGCGGACGATCGGCGCCGTCGCCTGGCGGGCGGGTTGACGTGTCGCTGACCGCTTGGCCACGGCGGCGTTCGGCATCCCGGCCGCAGGCATCGATTCGGCCACAGGCGCCGGCATCACCGACTCTGCGACGGTGGTTGCCACCAGCGCCGGCTGGTCAGGGGATGCGGAGACGCTGACAGCGTCGACCTCCTCTTCGACCGACTCGGCGTCGGAGGCAGGGATCGATGGCGTCGTCGCCTCCCCTTCGCCGTCGACGACCGCCACTTGGTCATGGTCGATTTCGGCATCGGTGAAGAGCGTGGGTTCGTCGGGCGTCGGAACGGTCGGCTCCGATGAGCCCTCGTCGCCGATCGTTCCCTCCGCTTCAGGCGAATCGAGCGCGACGTCGCCCTCGGTCGTCGTGGGGGCCTCCGCTGCCTCGCCGGCCTCGTCGCTGGCGACGGTGTCGTGATCGGCCGGGGCTGGCGTTGGTGCGGCGGGCGCCGGGGTGGACTCCGCGGCCACGCTTGAGCGGCTCGCCGCGGCAGGTGCGGGCGAGGCGGCGCGACGGTGCGGCGCGTGGTTGGCGTGCATCGACGGGCGCGGAGCCGGCACGAGACCGAGCGCCCTCGGCATCTGTTCAAGCCGCGCCTGCAACCGATCGAGCGGCGTCATCGGCTGCTGGGGGGAGTGTGACGCACCCGACCGCTGGCTGCCGCCGTGGCGGCGGGCTGGAGCGTGCTGCGTGGTACGGGACTGCTGGGAGGCCGCCGTCGCGGTCAGATCCGCGGCGGGAGGAGTGGGGAGATCGGCCGCCGGCATTGCCGACGAGTCGATCGTCTCCGTCGCGCTGTCGAGCGCGGCGACGGGAATTGCGGAGGCCCCGACCTCGGTGGATGCCGCCGGCTCGGATGCGAGCGCGGCCGGGCAGGCGTCGTTGCCATCAGCCCCTGTGCTGGGGGCATCGGCTTCGACGAGATGATCCGTGGCAGCGGCCATCGGCTCGGAATCCGCCTCGAGGACAACCGGGGCATCCTCGGCGGCGGTCGGTTCGGTCGTCGAGCCGTGGTCGGCGAGCGCCAAAGCAGCCTCGCCTTCGGATCCGGTTTCTGATCCGTCGGCCGGCAGCTCCCCCGTCAGGGGCGTCTCGGCAAGGCCGTCGGAAGGGAGCGTCTCGTCGGTGGGAGACGTCGTGGCGGGGAGGGCCGTGAGGGGCGTGGGGAGGCTCGCCGCCGGAACGGGCCGGCGTGCGATGGCGGTCCGGGGAGCGGTATGGAGCTGCCGGGAGCCGGCCTTCTGCCTGGGGGAAGCGGGAATCAGGCCGAGGGGGCGCGGGACCTCGGCGAGGGCCGCCCGGAGCCGATCCAAGAGGGCTTCGCGGCGCTGGGGCGTCACTCGGGTGGCGGTTCCCCGCGGGGACGGCGCCCGCGCGGCCCGGGCCCGGGCCCGAGCCGTGGCGCTCTCAGGGAGCTGATCGGGGGGCGCTGCCGAGCCCTCGGTGTTCGTCGGGGATGCCTCCGCCGAATCGACCGTCGACTCGTCTCCGTCGGCGGTCGTGGCTGAGACGTTGGTTTCGATCGTCGACGCTTCGCCGACAAGGCCGGTGTCGTTCGCCGTCGTCGGATGGGCGGCGATGGCAGTCGAGTCGGGGGGCGGCATCACCCCCGGCTGTTCCATGGCCAGGGTTTCGTCGACGGCGATGGCGTCTGGGCCCCCGGTGGGAAACTCCACGACGGCCGGGCCAGGAATCCATTCCCGTTCGACGGTGGTCGGATCATCGAGGAACGGGATCAACCCCTGGTCGGGGGCGAGTTCTTCCTCCGCGGCGATCCGGATCGGCCGGTTGGCCGCTTTGATCCGTTCCGCGATTGGCCGGCGCCCGGTGGCGGCCGTCGCCGGGCTCGATTGCCCGACGATCGAGTAGGGCTGGCCACCACGGGCTTCGAGCGCACAGAAGGTGGCCAGCGCCGCGAGCAGCCCGACGAGTGACGCTTCGGGGATTCGTGTCCGGACCATGGTTGACGCTTCCTCTGGATGCGCTGCGGTTGACAGTCGTCCGAGGTGTATCGGATGTGCCGAGGCGAAAGATTTCCCCAAACCGGGGGTGAGCCATCACCATTCCCCTCGTCCCCGTGGATTCCGCCGGCGCTGCGGAAGCCTGGGGGGATTGGCGGGGATCTCCGGCCCGCGGCCCGGAGGTTTGGCGGGGGGAGGCCGCTTCGCATACATTCGCCGTTCACGACGAGGGATCAGCCCTCTCCAAACGCTCCCCGCCCCCGCGATCCCCAGAGACCGTTTCCATGTCGCGCACCCCCTTGGACGCTCCCTCCTCCTGCTCCCATCCGGCGGCCGGTGCCGCTACGCGGCCGGCCAGTTTCTGGGTGGCGCTTGCCGACCGGGTCCTGGCCGGTGGGGAGATGGCACCGGATGAGGCGCTGGCCGTTCTCGACTCGGCCGACATCGAGTTGCTCGACGTGCTCTCCGCCGCGTGGCGTGTCCGCCACCATCACTTCGGCAACACTGTGCAACTGTTCTTCCTCATGAATGCCAAGAGCGGGCTCTGCCCGGAGGACTGCGGGTACTGTTCGCAGTCGAAGGTCTCCGATGCAGAGATCCCGCGCTACAACCTCCTCTCGGCCCCGAAGCTCCTCGAGGGGGCCCGCCTCGCCGCCGAGCGGCAGTCGAAGACGTTCTGCATCGTGATCTCGGCCCGTGGTCCCACGAAGGGCGAGATCGAGGCGGTGTGCCGCATCGTGCCGGAGATCAAGGCCCGCTACGACCTCAACATCTGTGCCTGTCTGGGCCTCCTCACTCCCGAGCAGGCCAAGGCTCTCGCCGCTGCGGGGGTCGACAAGGTGAACCACAACCTCAACACGAGCGAACGCTTCTATCCGGAGGTCTGCACGACCCACACGCACGCCGACCGGGTGGCAACGCTCGCGGCCTGCCGCTCCGCCGGCCTCCAGTTGTGCAGCGGAGGGATCATGGGGATGGGGGAGACCCGGGCTGATCTGGTCGACATGGCGATGGAGCTGAGGTCGCTGCGGGTCGAGTCGATTCCGCTCAACTTCCTCAACGCCATCGACGGCACGCCGCTCGAGGGGACCGCGCGGTTGACGCCGCGGGATTGCCTCCGGGGACTGGCGATGATGCGGCTGGTCAACCCGTCGGCGGAGATCCGCATCGCCGGTGGCCGCGAGATCCATCTCGGCACGCTCCAACCGCTCGGCCTCTACGCCGCCAACTCGATGTTCGTGGGGGACTACCTCACGACCAAGGGGCAACTCCCCGAATCGGATTACCGAATGATCGAGGAGATGGGCTTCGTGATCACCCGTGGAACGGAGGCTTCCGAGCCGCCGTGCGAGACGGTTGCCGGCTGAGGAGAAAGACGCGTGGCGCCCGTCCGAAAGCACGAACGCCGTCTGCGGATCACCCTTGCCGTCTGCGGATCACCCTTGCCGTCTGCGGATCACCCTTCCCCAACAGCGCCCAAGCCCATCAGCATCTCTGCCATCTCGGCGGCGGCATGCGACATCCCCTGGCTCCGTGCTGCCTCGATACCCTCGCGGAGGCAGGCACGGGCTTCGTCGGGGCGCTCGTGCTTGACGAGGTGCTGGGCCGCCATCTGGAACGCCGGCACGTAGGGGGGCGTCCCGCGGGCAAGGGTCTCGAGGATGTCGAGCCCGGCTTGCCACTCCCCTTCATTCTCCAATTCCAGCGCCAGGCTGTAGCGGAGGAAGATGTCGTCCGGATCGTCGGTCAGCATCGCCTCGATCTTCTGGCGGCGCGTCGGGGTCATCGGTCTGGTTCCTTGGTGCCGCCGGCCTGCGGCGTGAAACGGACAATCCGTGAAGTCTCGGTGCCGTGGGAGACGGCCACTTCCCCGTTCGGGAGACAGACCACCGCCGTGGGCGCGGGGAATGCCGCGATGCTCACCGGCCGGGTCACCTGCCGCCCCTCCACGTAGGCTGCATCGACACGCCACAGCCCCTCCTCCCCGCCGCCGATCGCTCCGCCGGCAAGGGCCCACAACAGGCCTGTTTCCCGGCAGCATGCGGCTGCGACGACCCGCTCGAGCCCGGTGTCGGTGTGGAGCAGTCGCTGGCCACCACTCGGGGACACCCACGAGAAGAAACTCCCGCTGCCGGCGGCGTCGGGCGTCGCGGGCAGGAACACTCCCCATTCGCCGGCAGCCCCCACCGTGACGGCCTGAGGTCGATCGCCGAGGGGGGGGCAACG
>CANGGC010000298.1 GCA_947453125.1 Planctomycetaceae bacterium
CTGTGACGACGGCTCGACCGACGAGAGCCGAGCGCGCGTGCAGGCGATCGCCGATCCGAGACTGTTTTGGATCGATGGCCCGCGGTCGGGCTGTCCGGCGGCACCACGCAATCGCGGGATCCGTTTGGCCCGCGGCGAATGGATTGCCTTCCTCGACAGCGACGACCGCTGGCTGCCTTCGAAGCTCGCGCGGCAGCTCGAGGTGGCAAGTGCCGCCGGGGTGGGGGCCGTCTCCTCGAATGCCACGCGCCTTCGCGACGGGAAGCCCGCAGGCACCGTCGTCGATCATCCCCGGCCGCTGATCCGCACCGCCGACCTCCTCTCCTGGAATCCGGTCGTCTGCAGCAGCATGGTCGTCCGGGCCGACGTGCTCAGGCGCTGCGGCGGCTTTCCTGAAGATCGGGCCCATCTGGCGATCGAGGATCATGCCCTCTGGCTGCGGGTCGCGGCGATCACCGACATCGCGTACGTCGAAGAGTGCCTCGTCCGCTACCGGGACGAGCCAGTTACGAGTGTCCGCGCACGCCTCTCGGCAAGTGCCGACGAGCAGCGACTGGCGCTCTACGAGGGCTATCGTCGCTGGTGGCGGGAATCGGGGTACTGGCCGTCGCTTTCCCACCGGCTCCTCGTTGCCGCGCGCTGTTTGCGCTCGCGGGGCCGACTTCGGGCCGCGGCACGTTGCGCGCCTGCCCCAGGGGCACCACGATGAAGATCCTCCTCACGGTGGAGTCGTACTGGCCGTCACGGGGCGGCTGCCAGGAGGTGGTGCGGCAGCTCGCCTGGCGGCTCGTGCAGCGCGGCCACGACGTCACCGTGGCGACCTCCGCCGATCCCGCCCGGGGCGAGGGATTGATCGATGGCGTCCGGGTTGTCGGCTTCGAGATCAGTGGCAACGAGGTCTCTGGCTACCGGGGAGACACGCAGGCCTACGTCGACTGGGTCAGGGATCTCGGCGCCGACGTGATCCTCAATTACTCGGCGCAGGTCTGGCCGACCGATTTGCTCCTCCCGGTGCTGCCGGAGCTCGAGGCCCGGAAGGTGCTCGTGCCGTGCGGCTATTCGATGCTCCGGGTGCCCCGCTACCGCGATTACTACGCCCGGCTGCCGGCGATCCTCCGTGGCTACGACCGGCTCGTCCATCTCTCCGATGTCTATCGCGACGCCGAGTTTGCTCGCGAGCACGCCCTCTCCCACGCTGTCGTCATCCCCAACGGCTGCGGCGCCGATGAGTTTGACCCCGTCCCCACGATCGACATCCGCCGCCAGCTCGGCATTGCCCCCGGGGCCTTTCTTGTGCTCCATGTCGGCAGCCATACCGCGCTCAAAGGGCATGGTGATTGCCTGAGGATCTTTCGCGACGCGCGGCTGCGCGATGCCCATCTGCTCACCGTTGGCAACGACGTTCCCGGCGGCTGCGGGGGCCGCTGCCGGGCGCGGGCGTGGCTGGCGAAGTGGTCCCCATCGGATGTGCTCCGGCACAGCCGTGTCACCGTTGCCGATCTCGACCGGGAGGCGATCGTGGCCGCCCACCACACCGCCGATCTGTTCCTCTTTCCCTCGAATGTCGAGTGTTCGCCGCTCGTGCTCTTCGAAGCGGCGGCGACGCGGACGCCGTTTCTCGCGACGGACGTCGGCAATGTCGCCGAGATCGCCCGTTGGACCGGCGGCGGTGAGATCCTCCCGACGACGTACGATTCCGTCGGCCTCGCGCATGTCGATGTGGCGGCCGGCGCCACCCGGCTCCGTGAGTTGTGGCGCGATCAGGCCGGGCGGGAACGGATGGGCCAAGCGGCCCATGCCGCGTGGCAATCGCGGTTCACCTGGGAAAAAATCGTCTCCGACTATGAGCGGCTGTTCTTCGATCTCGTCGAGGCGCCGTCATGAGTGCAGCCCCGGTGATCGTGAGGATGATGGGGGGGCTGGGGAATCAACTCTTCCAATATGCCGCTGGCCGAACGCTCGCCTTGGCCACCGGCCGGGAGTTGCTCCTTGACACCTCGGCTTACCGGGAAGACCGGCTCCGGGCCTATCAGCTTGACCGTTTCGCGATCGCTGCCCGGCCGCTGCGCCGCGGCGATGTGCCCTTTTTCAGGCTGCGGCGTTCCCGGCTCGGGGCGATCCTCCCGCGGCGCTCTCGCGTGGAGATCGTCCGCGAGGCGTTTCCGGCGCGGGTGCCGGTCTGGCCGGAGCGTGGGGTGGTGAGCGATGCGGGCGCGCCGTACCTCATCGGCTACTGGCAGTCGGAGCGCTATTTCGCTGCCCTCGCCGACACGATCCGCCAGGAGCTCCGTCTCAAAGCCGCCCCCAGAGGCGTCAATGCCAGGGTCCTCGACGAAATCGCCTCCGGCGACGCGGTGGCGCTCCATGTCCGCCGCGGCGACTACGTCTCGAACCCAGCGGCGACGGCCTACCACGGACTCTGTGGCCTGGAGTATTACAACGCGGCGATCCGCCGGCTCTCGGGAAAGGTCTCCCGGCCACACTTCTTCGTCTTCTCCGACGATCTCGACTGGGTGCGTGCGAACCTCGACACCGGCCATTCGACGACGTGGGTCGGCCACAACGCCGACACCCCCTGGGAGGATCTCCGCCTCATGGCCGCCTGCCGGCACTTCATCGTCGCCAATTCCTCCTTCAGCTGGTGGGGGGCGTGGCTGGGGGAATGGGCTTGGAAGCAGGTGATCGCCCCGGCGCGCTGGTTTCAGGCCGACCACGGCGGGGAAGGGGAGATCGTCCCTTCGGAATGGCTACGGATGTGAGTGGGGGCGGGGCTGCACGGATCGATCGATCGGCGTCGTTCTCTCTTCGGAAACCCCCGACTCCGGTGCGTGGTTGAGCATGGACGACCCAGCCTGGCATGCCTGGTACGACCGCCACGCTGCGCGTCTGCTCCTCTATGCACGGCAGTGGCTCGCGGACCGGGCGAGCGCCGAGGATGCAGTGCAGGGGGGATTTGTAAAAGTGTGGCGCGGGTGCCGGCCGGGGGAGACCCCCGACGTGCCGCTCCTCTACGCGGCGGTACGGTCGGAGGCCCTCGATCTGCTCAAGAGTCGGGCCCGGCGGCGGGCCCGGGAGGATCGCTTCGCGGCAGGCAGTGGCGACGCTTGGTGGGAGGACGATCCGCTTGTCTCGCAGGAGCGGGCCGCCGCCGTGCAGGGAGCGCTCGAGCAACTTCCCATCGAGCAGCGTGAGGCAATCGTGCTGCGGGTCTGGAGCGGCTTGAGCTTTCCCGAGATCGCCCGCACGCTCGGGGAAAATGAAAACACCGTCGCCGCCCGCTGCCGCAGGGGGCTTGCGGCGCTTGAAAGACTTCTCCCGGAGGGATGCCGTGAACCGCTTTGAGAATGACGACGGTCGTGAGGAGCAAGGGGCGGAAGCCGCCGAGGGGATGATCCTCGACCTTGCCCGACTGCGGCCTGCCGCGCCGAGCCTGGCGCTTCGCGAACGGATCGCGGCCGACTTGGCGGCGCCGCTGAGCATGGAGACGACGTCGTCGTCGCGCTTACCGACGACCGCGCCGCGCTCCTTCGCTTGGCTTGGCGAGCGGATGCTGTGGGCAGCCGGAGGGGCGATTGCGGCCGCGGTGCCGCTCCTTCTCCAGCCGCGGCCGCTTCCGGCCGAAGCTCTCCCGGCCGATACGAATCGGCCTGCCGTGGCCTTCGATCAGGCCGAGGCGGCGCCGCGCGGGGCTCGAGCGCCCGACATGCCCGCCGCTGCGCCGACGGCGATCGCCGCCGCCGCGCCGCAAGGTGTCGCGGCCGAGCCGCAAGGCGTCGCAGCGCAGGGGCCGTTCGCCGAAGAGTCGCTCGCCTGGTCGGACGACGGCGTGCAATTCATCGACGGCCAGATTCCCGCCCGCGTCATCCGTCACTGGGTGCTCGAACGGTTTCCGGGCGCCGACGGCGATGGGCTCGTCCGCCCCCGCGAAGATGTCTTCGTCGTTCCGGTGGCCCTCCGCTAGTCTCCCGCTCCGCGCATCCCCCGCCCAGCGATCTTCCGATTCACGTTTTCCGATCCCTGTTTCCCTCTGGAGAGTTGTTTCATGAAATGGTCGAACTTGTTCCTCCTCACGGCCGTCGCGTCGGGCGTTGCGCCGGTCACCCTTGCCGATGACCCCACGGCCACGGTCGTGGAGGTCAAGCCGCTCACCGTCACCGTCCGGGCGACGGCCGAGGCCACTGGCGATGCGGGTTCGCAGCCGCAGCGGGTCGTCGTCCTCGCTGACGAGACGGTCGATGCGAGCGCGGCGCCGGCCGAGGCGAAGGCGATCACGATCAGCGTCGTCGGTGATGGCCAGGGGTTTGTCTTCGAAGGCAATGCCGCCGCCGGGGCCGAAGCCAAGAAGGTCCCCTTCATCGGCGTCGTCACCTCGCCGCTCGGCGAGGCGGTGCGGGCGCAGACAACCCTCTCGGAGGATGTCGGCCTGTCGGTCGATGTCGTCTCCCCCGACAGCCCGGCGGCGAAGGCGGGCCTCAAGGCCCACGACATTCTCGCCAAGTACGACGACCAGCTTCTCTGCGCGGCGGTGCAGCTCTCGGCGCTCGTCAAGCGCACCGGCACCGGCAACAAGGTGACGCTCACGGTGCTCCGTGGCGGCAAGGAGCTGCCGATCGAGGTCACTGTCGGCGAGCATGCCGCCCAGGCGACGTTCAAGGTCGAGGGGGTCAACATGAATTTCACCCC